>JBEGUP010000214.1:0-3872 GCA_041178825.1 Pseudomonadota bacterium
GGTATGGGCTCCAACCTGTACACCGCAGATAAATCGTTGAATGCGATACGTCAATCTGCTATTGAATTAATAGCTGTTTAGGCAGTAAATACGCTGGCTAGAGGCGTATTTGAGGGGTAAAAATTGGGTTTGAGTGAGTTTCAGATGAAAGGTTGGGTTTTTCATCGTATTTTAGTAAAAATAAGCCGTTTAGATGCTATTTTTTGCTATAGCCAGCGTATTTATTGCCTAAGCAGCTATGAAAATAATAGCGTTTTACGGCTATTATTTCATAATCTAACTAAGCTCAAACACTCGTCATCGCCACCGTCTTCGTATTCAAATACGAATCCAGTGCCTCTGGTCCGCCCTCAGAGCCGTAGCCGGAATCTTTTACACCTCCAAATGGCAACTCAGCCCACGGCATCGCCGGCTGGTTGATCCACAACATGCCGGTTTGCACTTGGCTGCTGAGTTGGTGGGCGTTTTTGATGCTGCTGGTGAAGGCGTAGGCGGAGAGGCCGAAGGGGAGGCGGTTGGCTTCTGCGATGGCTTCGTCTAGGTTTTTGACGCTGCGCAGCGCGGCCATGGGGCCGAAGGGCTCGGTGTTGAAGACATCGCTGTCCAGCGGGGCGTCCAAAATCAGCGTTGGGGCGAAGAAGTTGCCGGTCGTGCCAATGCGTTCACCGCCGGTGGCAATGGTCGCACCGCGTTTCACGGCGTCTTCGGTCAGCTGCTGCATGGCGGTCACGCGGCGGGCGTTGGCCATGGGGCCCATCGTGTTTGCGGCGTCCAGGCCGGAGCCGACCTTCATTTTCTCGGTGTAGGCCAAGAAGCCAGCGACGAATTCTTCGCGCACCGCCTCATCGACCAAAAAGCGGGTCGGCGAAATACACACTTGGCCTGCGTTGCGAAACTTGAAGGCTGTAATCATTTTGATGGCGTGCGGTACATTGGCATCTGCCGCCACAATGACCGGCGCGTGACCGCCCAGCTCCATGGTGGCGCGTTTCATGTGTTTGCCTGCGAGGGCAGCGAGCTGTTTGCCTACGGGCGTGGAACCGGTGAAGGTGATTTTGCGAATGGTCGGGTGCGGAATCAGGTAATTGCTGATCTCGGCTGGGTCGCCATAGACCAAGCCAATCACGCCAGCCGGCACGCCAGCATCGACAAAAGCGCGGATCAGCTCAGCCGGTGACGCTGGTGTTTCTTCCGGCGCTTTGACGATGATGGAGCAGCCCGTCGTCAACGCAGCGCAGAGTTTGCGGACGATCTGGTTGATGGGGAAGTTCCACGGCGTGAAGGCCGCGACCGGGCCGACCGGCTCTTTCAGCACCATTTGCTGCACATTCGCCATGCGCGGCGGCACGATGCGGCCATAGACGCGGCGGCCTTCTTCGGCAAACCACTCGATGATGTCGGCAGACATGCCGATCTCGCCTTTGGCTTCGATCAAGGGCTTGCCTTGCTCCAAAGTCATCAATTCGGCAATGCCTGCGGCGCGTTCGCGCAGCAAACCAGCGGCAGCGCGCATGATCTCGCTGCGTTTGACGGCAGGGGTGTTTTTCCAGACTTCGAAACCCTTGGCGGTCGCTGCCAGGGCGTCGTCCAAATCCGCAATCGTCGCGTGCGCCACGCTACCAATCACCTCGCCCGTGGCGGGGTTGTGCACGTGAATGACGGCTGCGCTCTTGGCGGCGCGCCATTCGTTGTTGATCATGAGCTGGACGTGGGGGTAGGCGGTGGTGGTCATGGTGCGTAAGAGAGTTAAAGGGCGTGTTGAAAAAGAGAGTAAGTGAGAGTAAAAAGGCAAAACGACTATCTTACGACGAACCCCCACTTTGTGCAGGACTTCAGGTCGCGAAGGGGTCTGAAAAATCATCTTTTTGACTATACTGAGATAGCAAAAAACGGATAGCTAAATCTTCATCTAAGCCACCTATGAGCATTCAAAAACAAGTCAACCTGAGCATTTCCACGCATTTTGATTCAGGCGCGATTGAGGTCGTCAGCCTTGCCAAGCCACAAGACATCCAGTTGAATATCCGCGCTGACCAGGGCGTGAATGGTTCGGCAGAGTTCGCCCAGTGGTTTCATTTTCGGCTGCAAGGCGCAGCGGGCGTGCCGCTCAAGCTGCGGTTTTTGAACGCGGCGCAATGCGCATATCCCAAAGGCTGGGAAGGCTACCGCGTGGTTGCCAGTTATGACCGCCAGTTGTGGTTTCGTATTGACACCCGGTTTGATGGACAGATTATGACGGCGACGATCACGCCTGACACCAACAGCATCTATTTCGCCTATTTCGAGCCGTATTCCTACGAACGGCACCTAGATTTGCTAGGTTCAGCAGCGGAATCTGAGCATGTGCAGAGCGAGTTCATAGGCCACACCATCGATGGCCGCGACATGAATGTGCTGCACATCACCGATGCGTCCTCCGCAGAGACGAATAAAAAGAGCGTCTGGCTCATCGCCCGCCAGCACCCCGGCGAAACGATGGCCGAGTGGTTTGTTGAAGGCTTTTTGGAGCGCCTGCTGGATGTGGACGACCCGGTTAGCCGCGTGCTGCTGGCCAAATGCGTCTTTCATATCGTCCCCAACATGAACCCCGACGGCTCGGTTCGCGGCAACCTGCGCACCAACGCGGCGGGTGCAAATCTGAACCGCGAGTGGCAAACGCCCACACTGGCGCGGTCGCCCGAGGTGTTTTTAGTCCGCCAAAAGATGCTAGAAATCGGCGTTGACCTGTGCCTGGACGCACACGGTGACGAAGGGCTGCCCTACAACTTTGTCGCCGGATCAGAAGGCAACCCAGGCTACACAGACAAAATCGAAGCATTAGAAATCGCTTTCAAAGCCGCATGGCTAGCCGCCAGCCCAGATTTTCAAACCGAGCAAGGCTACGGTAAAACGCCAAAAGGGACAGCCAACCCCACGTTAGCAACGAACTGGATCGCCCAACAGTTCAACTGTCTGGCCTTCACCATCGAGATGCCGTTTAAAGACAACGCTAATCTGCCTGATGCTGGCGTGGGCTGGAGTGGGGAGCGGTCTAAAAAGCTGGGGGCGAGTGCGTTATTGGCTATATTATCGGTGATAAATGAAATATAGCCCAAGTAATTAATGCCTGAGCAGCTATTAATAGTATAGCAAATAGTTCTAATTTACGCTGAATTGACTTCAACGACATTAGGCAAAGTACCTAGCAGCCGTATTAACTCCTGCTGCCTTGTTGTGCCTGTTTTTGCAAAAATATTAGATAACTGGCTGCGCACTGTCGGCATTTTCAACTCTAAAATTTGAGCAATCTCAGCAGGTGTTCTGCCCTGAAGCAAAAACGGAATCAAACGAGACTCCGCTTTAGATAGGGCAAAAGCATTACTCACAAACTCAGCTGCAGCTTCAGGTCGTTTCTCGGGGTCAACCAAAATCAGCATCACAGAGGCACGGGTTTCCCCCGCTGTGTTGCGCACAGGGGCTGATACGGGCAGCGTCAGTACTATCGTGCGTGCTTTACCAAAAACTGCAGCGCCACCTTCGCCTTTTGCTGCCGCGTCAATACATTGTGCGACCGCGCCTGTGGTGGGTAAGCCACTTTGCAAAATATCTGCTGCAAGTGTTTTCGCTGTGCGGTTGGCGTGCTGCACGCGTCTAGCGGGGTTAATAAACATCACGCCAAAATCCATGCTGTCCAAGCTGGCATGGTAGGTGACAAGTTGTTCGCGCATGCTGCGCCATTCCCAATGTAATGTGAAGGCGCGTTGGATGTGTGGATAGAGTAGACGCAAGGCTTCAGAGTCTGCTGGATTAAATCCAGTGGCGCCAGGCGGCCGAAAGAAGTTCAGCGTCATCGGCGGTGTTTCGTATGCATTGCTGCTTTCAAGCATGGTCGC
>JBEGUP010000215.1:0-3871 GCA_041178825.1 Pseudomonadota bacterium
AACGACGAACGTGTCAATCGAGGATTGTTTAAATTCACGACAAACGTAGTTTTTACAGCTAACTGACACAACCGTTAGAACTCACAACGGAGTACTTCATACTTGAATCCACCGAAATTTGATGTAATTTCAATATTTATTTCATAGCTGTTCATGCAATAAATACGCCGGCTACAGGCTAAATAACTGTTAAAAAATCGTCTAAAAACAAACTTGCCATAGGTCTTGTACAGCCAGACGTTTCCCGCGTCTTGGTTGTAGCGTTCGTGCTAATGCTGTTTGACTTTGTAGCTGGGTTGCAGCATCGGTGGCTCTAGCACTTTGACGTTTTCTTGTTGCGCAGAGCAATGCCCAGTTGGCGGGGCACGATGACCAAAAACTGGGTTTGTGCCACGATACGGGCTACGCTCAAGTAGCTGGGCACACGCGGCACGATGCAGTTTTCTATTATGGTTGTTTTGTGGCTTTAAGCGTCTGAACCAATTGGCTGAATTCAATGGGCTTATGCAGCAAACTTGCGTTGGGTAGTTGTTGTATCGCGGTTAACTCTTTAACGGCGCTGTCACCAGTCAAAAAGACTGCTGGGGTTGGTATTTCTTTTTCAATATTGAGGGCGTATTGGTTTCTAACTGCCAACACGACGTCAAGCCCAGTGCCGTTAGCGCCCAATCGGTAATCAGTCAAAACGACATCAATTTTGTTCTTCAACATCAATTGCTGTTTAGCCTCATCGATGCCCGCGCAGGTATAAACAATAGCGCCTGCTTCAGATAACAATTGTGAAAAAAGATCACGTAGCTGAGGTTCGTCCTCAACATACAAAATATGCATATCCGCCAGTGGTTGAGCAGCACTATCGCTAAGAATAGCAACATTTGTGTGCAATAGGGCGGGTGTCGTCATCTTTAATCCGACCCAAAACGTACTACCTTTACCAATCGCTGAGTGCAAGCCCAAAGGAGAAGCTGTTAAATCCGCTAAACGCTTCACGATGGATAAGCCCAATCCTAAACCTGCCTCGTTGTTGCGTGCAGGGTTATTGAGCTGTGAAAACTCATCAAAAATTGTGGTTTGATGCACCGTGCTGATGCCCAAGCCGGTATCTCGAACCTCAATTCTCTGACGTGCAGCTCGCCAAGCAATCCAGACCCCGCCCTGATTGGTATATTTGATGGCGTTGTGTATCAGATTTGACAACATGCGGTCAAGCAAATCAATATCATGCACGACCCACGCCGTGGTGGGAACAAAACGTAACCACAAACCTTTGGATGCGGCAAGTTCACCAAATTGGGCATCAAATTTATCGAACAAGGGCTGCAACGCTATAGTTTGCATATTGGGTTCAATGTTGCCAGAGTCGATGCGTGAAATATCCAACACCCGATCAAATAAATTTCTAATAGTGTTGAGATTGACGTCAATTTTTTGAATGATGGATTTATCCGCGTGACCAATTTGTTGTGATTTCTGCAAACTTTGAAACAACAAACTGATAACTTGCAGAGGTTGGCGTGCGTCGTGACTGGCGGCTGTGAAAAAATTAGATTTAGCCGCATTGGCGGCGTCAGCTCGTTCACGCTCAATATTTAATTTCGCGGTTAATTCTTCTAATTCAAAGCGTTGTTTAATTGGCAATAAAATTGCATTGGAAGCATTAACACCGTAAATCGCCATGCTTAACATGGAGATGAGAAAGTACATTGCAATAATGAGATGAGCGCTATTCGCTTGCAGGAAAAAAGCGATGGTCATGGGTGTAAACACCAAAATTGGCAAAAGCCGTGCAGCAGTAGGGTGGGCCATGTTTTTGATAAATGCGCTGAACATATACATCGTGGTACCCACGACCACCATGATTTCCCAATCGGGCTTTACCTGGATAAGCAGAACTGCAACAATGCCTAAAAGTAAGCCATCTAACCAACAGTTCCAGACCAACAGTTGTAAATAACGCTGCGATTCATCGGGTTGCTGGCGTTGGTCAATGGGTTGAAAACGATGGTAAAAATGCAAAGAGAAATACAAAATTGAATTCAAGCACCATGCCAACAAAGCCAGTATCAACCAAGTCGAGCTAGGCCATATCACGGTTTGATACCAAAAGAGAACGGTCAGCAGAGGCACGGTTATAGCGCGAACCAGCATGCCTTTGTACAGATTCTCTTTAACCACAGCGCGTACGCGCGGGTCTTGCATCAAGTTGGGTTCTGCTTGACTCATAGCAACCAATTTTGCGACTTCACAATCGCTTCTGAGCGGGTGTTAACCTCCATCACCGAGTAAAGCGTGTGTAAATGGCTTTTGATGGTTCCCAGTCCAATGCCCATTTGAGCCGCTATGACTTTACTGGGTTTGCCAGTGTGAAGCAATTTTAAAATCTCGCGTTGCCTAGGTGTCAACTGCGCGCTGCCTTGTTGACCCGCACTGGGCTGTGCCCGCGCGGTTCGTAGTAGATGCTCTGTTGTAGACACCGTCTGTTTGCTATGTGGTAACTTCAAAGCCGCATTTAGTTGCAGCAACAGCTCGTCTGCACCTTTGGTTTTGTTGACGGCGCAGTAAATACCGCTGTTTAGCAAACGCTGAACCAAACTTGGGTCTTCCAAAGCTGTACAAACAATAACGGGCGTGCTCAAGGCGCGTTGCGCAATTTGCTGCACACTTTCTACCCCACGCATGCCTGGCATGCGTAAATCCAAAATAATAGCGTCGAACTTTGGTTGATCTTTGATAGCCTCTAACTGCTCGATAACAGATATGTAATCATGCGCTACAGCACAAGTGCTGTGTGGCCAAGCCGTGCGAATCATCAACACCATGCCGTCGCGCATCATCGCGTGGTCGTCTGCAACTAATATTCTCGGATGTGTGCTTATTGACATTTCTGGATGATAGCGCAAGCTTTAAGTGTTGCAGTTAGCGGCTGGAGCGTACCAAACGCAGACCAAACGTACCACCACGCGATTCTTTGTTACCCGCAGTGTCTGGCGGTCGCACAACCACGCCGTTGTCAGCTCTGTCAGCCGCAGAACTCGACCAATACGTGCCCGAACTAGTCTCAGGAAAATCTGCCAATTTGCTGCTTATTTGCCCTAAGGCTGCCAACTCGTCGCGGGTTGGCAAACGCCAATCTGAAAAGCCGCAAAGCGCGGTGCTGTTGATGCTATTTCTATAACCCAAGGAATTTGTAGCTGCTGAGAGTTCACCCGCCGTGGGTTGCCTTGTGCAACTTGGGCAAGCAAGTGTTGATACCCTTACTTGAGACGCAGCGGTATTGTCATAGTTGGTATACGTACGCCCAATCCCTTGCGGATGAGCGGGGTTTGGATTTTTACCCTCCCAAATCAAGCCCGTTGCGTAATCTTTGGCACACTGATTGCCGTAATTACCACCTGCAGGGTTGGTGACATAGCCATAGCCCGTGGTTGGCTCAGCTGCAGGTGCAGGTGCTGGGGTCGGTTCAGGTGCAGGTGTTCCCGTTGGTGTGGGAATTGGCGTAGGTGTTTCAGCTGGTGCAGTTGCATCTCCACCGCCTCCGCAAGCAGCAAGCAAAGCGGTCGCTAAACCTAGGGCGGCAATATGGTGATATTTCATCTAATGCTCCTTTAACATTTCAAAAGTAATGAAATGTTAGGTTTTAGGAGGCAGTTTCACAACCGTATTAAGGTATAGACCGAAAGGTATAGATGGATTAGCCGTATTTGCTCTATGTAAAAGGCTTATATATGCCTCTAGCCCGCATATTAATTACCTAAGCAGCTATAAAATATATAGCAAAATAAAGGCTTAACGTGCAATATTGTCAGTCGCTTGCAATGTTTGAAGCTTCGCAGCGTCTAGATTTCCACCTTCAACACGCCTTGCGCCATCA
>JBEGUP010000216.1:0-3867 GCA_041178825.1 Pseudomonadota bacterium
TTAAGGCTGAGCTGCCTATGAGCGCTTATTACGGGATGCTCAAGGGCTACAACCTTGACCCTGCTGATCTGGTGATTGAAAAAGAGCCGGATCGGGAGTTTTGATGAATGTTGTTGATTCGTCCGGTTGGATTGAGTTTTTCACCGCTGGCGCAAGTGGCTTGTTGTTCAAACCTGTGATTGAGCAGCGTGACCAATTGCTTGTTCCAACTATCAACATCTTCGAGGTTCACAAAGTCCTCAGCCGAAAATTGCCCGCTGGCGCAGTTTTGTCATGCCTTGATGTGATGCGGCAAGGCCGCGTGCTTGATTTGACGGATAAACGCGCCGTTGCTGCGGCTGACATCGCAGGTAAACACAAGCTCGCTATGGCGGATGCGGTGATTTACAGCATGGCTAGAGAGTTTGACGGCACGCTGTGGACGCAGGATGTGGATTACAACGGGTTGGCGGGGGTAAGGTATTTTGAGAAACCACTGGGTTAAATTTGAGATTCAAATTTAACCATTAAAAATCGCCTGTAGCCGGCGTATTTGCTGCCTGAGTAGCTATTATTTTCATAGTGATTTTGTACACTTTCTATTGCTAAAATCACAGCATGACATCCACAAATAAAGCAGTCTTTACCCGCCTAGCCACTCTGGCAGACCTTACCAGCATCGCGCCTTTGTTCAACGCATATCGACAGTTTTACGAGCAGGCTGATGATTTGGCTTTGGCTGCTTCGTTTATTCAAGAGCGGCTTACTAACGCAGAATCGGTGATTATTTTGGCGCTGGATGATACAAAAATGGCGGTTGGGTTTTGCCAGTTGTACCCTAGCTTTTGCTCTGTGGAGGCTGCGCCGATTTACACTTTGTACGACTTGTTTGTGTCGCCCCAAGCGCGGCGCACGGGTGCTGCTAGGGCGCTTTTACGTGCTGCTGATGCATATGCGGCGCAAACGGGGCGGGTGCGGATGGATTTGACGACGGCTAGGACGAATGCATCTGCGCAGGCGCTGTATGAATCTGAAGGCTGGGTGCAGGATGCGGTGTTTTTGACTTACAACAAAGCTGTGCTTGCAGCGTGATGGCTTTACTTTAATTTACGCCAGCTTCAAAATTTGCAGAAACGCGCTGGCTAAGATGCTTTACGGGCGTACAGCAGTGCGCTTTCAAACCAAAAAGGGGCATTCGATGCGTTTATTTATTTTCAGGGCAACGATGGTGTCATTCGTCGTTTGCGTACCATTCAATCTGGCTCTTGCCCATGAAAATCAGCCCAAATCGCTACCGGTGGGGGATGGCAAGGTCAGCACCCAAGCCAAGGCGGGTTACGTTTTTGCATGCAATCAAAACTTCCGCACGGGTGGTGCAAGGCATGTAGGTGCTTGGTTCAAGGGGGAAACCTGGAACCCGCAAGAAAAACCACATGTGCGGGGCAATGTGTTATGGCCAGATGCCGCTTTTGAAACAAGTTTGCGGGGTAACACGCTGTCGATCAAGACCAATGGCTTGCCAGTGAATGCGCCAACGGGGATCTTTCCGATTTCACGCAATGACCCGGTTTACGTCTATGACACCAATCCCAACCCGATTGCTGCGCAACAATTGGATTTCGTCATCCCGCTGTCCCCAGTCAAAGCGGTTCAACCAGCTTGCCTCTCCATGGGGGTGATAGGTTTTGCACTCAATGGCGTTGCCTTTTATAACGCGTTGGATGATGCAGGCAACGATGCCGCGGCACACGAGGTACAAGATATTTGTGATGGTCATCCGCAGGGCAAAGGGCAATACCATTACCACAGCAGCTCACCGTGTTTATCTAAAGCGGGTGACCATGCCCATGTTGGCTGGGCTTTGGACGGGTACCCCATCTTTGGCATGCGTGATGCGACTGGTAAGCTTTTGACCAATGCTGATCTTGATGCATGTCATGGCCGAGCAGAGAAAGTGACGGTTGACGGGCGAACCTATGACTATGCTTATCGCTTGACTCAAGAATACCCGTACACATTAGGTTGTTTTATGGGACAACTGATGCCTGAAACTCGCCAATCAATTCGTCAATCTATGGGGCCACCCAGACAGCGTGGCGTCGACGGTCGGCCAGTGCGTTAAAGCAAACTTTGGTTGTGTCTTTTGGATATTCGCAAAAGTTCCATGATCTGACCGAAGTTTACTTAACTTTACCCCAGCTTTAAAGTTCAAACCATACGCAAAGCTTACGATTTGGGTTCTTTCAACTACAGAGAATCCAATGAATTTTCCAGCCAAGCAGCCTGCCACACATCACGTATCAGATCACCACACCCATGCCCATGGCGGTTTGAATCAAGACCTAGAGGTGCTGTTGCGCGCCATGTCAGACCGCCGTCGGTTGTTGCGGATGATGGCGATTGGGGCATTGGCTCCGGCTTCTTTGGTGGCTTGCAATGCGGCGACTGAGGAGTCGAGCACGACTTCTGCAAGTACAACAACCACTGGTACAACAACAACAGCGGCTACCACCACGTCCGGCAGCTGCAGCGCTATTCCTAACGAAACCGCTGGCCCATACCCAGGTGATGGCACAAATGGGCCGAACGCTTTGACCTTGTCGGGCATTGTGCGTAGCAATATCAAGGGCAGTTTGACGACTTCTACACAAGCTGCAGGTGTGCCGTTGACGATCAATTTAAAGCTGGTCAACACCAGTTGTGCTGATTTAGCGGGTTATGCGGTGTATTTGTGGCATTGCGACCAAGACGGCAACTATTCCATGTACAGTAGCAGCGTCGCCAATGAAAACTATTTGCGTGGCGTGCAAGTGGCTGATTCTGGCGGCAATGTGAGCTTTACAACCATCTTCCCAGGGTGCTACTCTGGCCGCTATCCGCATGTACATTTTGAGGTGTTTCCTAGTCTTGCACAGGCTACATCGGGCAATGCGGATGTCAAAACTTCGCAGTTCACCTTCACAGATTCCGTCTTTTCTGCGATTTACGCCAGCAGCGGCTACAGCGCCAGTGCGGGTAATTTATCGGGCACATCGCTTAGCCGTGACAATGTTTTCAGCGACGGCGCTGGCTTACAGGTGGCAGCTACTTCAGGTAGTGTCGGCGGCGGATACACGGCGTCGCTGCAAATAGCTGTGTAACTAGCTGTGTAAATGGTGATTTAAATTAATATATATGCCTGTAGACAGCGTATTTATTGCCTAAACAGCTATAAAAAACATAGCAAAATTTATGTAAAAAAGCGCCTAGCAATCACTTGCTGGCGCTTTTTGGCGATCCCGTCTTCGTGGGAATGACGGTTTGGCTTAGCCTTTTTAACTTAGCCCTTCTTTTGCACCATGCCGTAAATGATAAGCAAAATAACCGCACCGACGACGGATGCAATCCAACCCGCTGCACTACCTGCTGCGTACAAACCGAGTGCTTGGCCAGCGTAGGTCGCGACAAAAGAGCCTGCTACGCCGAGCACGGCGGTCATGATCCAGCCTAGCTTCTGCTCACCTGGCATCACTGCGCGTGCGATGAAACCGATGACCAAGCCGATGAGGAGTGTGTACAAAATGCCCATGAAATGTATCCTTTCACATTAATAAAAACTTACAAGCGTGAATATAACGCCAAAATATGACATATCAAGCTCGAATAGCGTGATCGATTTGCGCAAAGCTAAACCCTTACTTTATGTTGCACTTTCAATCTCTTGCGACAGTTCCAGCCATTTAGCTTCTAGCGCTTCAATTTCCTGCTGAACCGTTTTTAAGCGCTTGCCAGCCTGTGCCAAATCTGCAGGTTGCAGGGGTTTGGCTAGGCGGTTTTCTAGGTCTTTGCCTTCGTGGTTCAAAGTAGCGAGCTGATCGTCAACTTGCTGCAATTCCTTTTTCAGGGGTG
>JBEGUP010000217.1:0-3863 GCA_041178825.1 Pseudomonadota bacterium
CCTGCGCCACCTTTGTAGTCATTACCGAACTTATTTTTCCAGTATTCATAACCAGCACCCACTTTGAGCGTGTTTTTCGCAGCACCAACAGGTGCGCTCACGTCATACATGAAAGCTGTGTAGATGTGTGTTTCTGGTTTGGTATCACCACCAGTTTCATCTTTACCTTTGGAGGAAATGAAGTCTGCCCATCCCTCAAAGCCCAAATTGTTCACACCCGTTGGCACAGCCCAAGCCATGCTCAAACTTGCATGGTTTTTGTAGCTGTAGCGACCTGTTGAATAACCAAAGCGATTTGCATTCGGATCATTGCTTTCATTCAACATCAACACGCTGACATCAAAGAAACCTTGCTTGACATCCATCATCATGGTTGGGCCCACAACAAGCATGCGCTTTTTAGAACCGTAAGAGTCGTTTTTAGTATTCCAGTCGAAACCAGCTGTCACGCCCATGTTTTTAACAGGGCCAAAAGCATAGGTATTGCCTGTGATTTTTTTCAAATCAAAGAGGCGACGGTAAACCGCGTAAACCTCTTGTGCGCCACCGGTTGTATTGGCACCTGGGTCTTTGCTGTCAGATTGCAACATATCAGCAACAAAAAAGTTTTGGCCGTTTTTGTCACCGCTCACGTGCTTGAATGTGTAAATGTTTTTGCTGATATCAGTCGCACCGTAGGGCTCAGCGAATTTTTTACCGTGTGTCAAAGCGATGGATGTATCGCTCCAATCAGCAGCTTGTGCACCAACTGCAGCAGCAGCCAACGCAACGAGGGCAATTTTCTTTTTCATTTTTAATTTTCCTTCAAGGTTAAAAAACAGTAATGCAAAACAGATGCCAGAAAACCAGCATCTGTTTTTTACAAATTACTTAGCGCCTGGCACTTTGCCTTCCACGCCTTTGACGTAGAAGTTGACGCCGCTCAAGAACTTGTCGTCAGCGACTTCACCAGCCTTCAACACTTCTTTGCCAGCGTTGTCGACGAGTGGGCCTTTCCAGATGGCGAAAGTGCCTGCTTTCAGACCGGCTTTGACTTCGTCAACCTTGGCTTTTGTTTCAGCTGGCACGTCTTCTGCAACATTCACCATGTCAATCGCGCCCTCTTTCACGCCCCACCAAGCGGCGCTGCCGCCTTTCCACGTACCGGCCAGGGCTTCGCCCGTGGCTTTGATGTAGTAAGGTGCCCAGTTGATAACGGCAGAACCCAAATGAGCTTTCGGGCCGTAAGCGGTCATGTCTGAATCCCAACCAAAAGCGCGTTTACCGAGCTTTTCAGCGGTTTGCAGCACGGCGGAAGAGTCGGTGTTTTGCATCAACACGTCAGCGCCGCCGTTGATCAATGTCGTTGCCGCTTCGGTTTCTTTGCCTGGATTGAACCACTCGTTGACCCAAACCACTTTGGTTTTGATCTTCGGGTTGATTGATTGCGCACCCAAGGTGAAGCTGTTGATGTTACGAATCACTTCAGGAATTGGTATAGAGCCGACGACGCCAAGCGTGTTGGTTTTGGTCATTTTGCCCGCGATCACGCCAGCCATGTATGCGCCTTCGTAGGTGCGGCTGTCGTAGGTGCGCATGTTGTCGGCTTGTTTGTAGCCGGTGGCATGTTCAAATTTCACATCTTTGAATTCAGGCGCCAACTTGAGCATAGGCTCCATGTAGCCGAAGGTGGTACCAAAAATCAACTTGTTGCCTTGGCCTGCCAAATCACGGAAAACGCGCTCTGCGTCGGCTGACTCAGGCACTTTTTCGACGAAGCTGGTGACCACTTTGTCGCCAAACTCTTTTTCAACTGCCTTACGAGCGTTATCGTGTGCAAATGTCCAACCACCGTCGCCCACAGGACCAACATAGGCAAAAGCTATTTTGAGAGGCTCAGCCTTGGCTGGTGCAGCCGCAACTGGCGCTGCTGGTGCAGCTTCAGCAGGCTTGGCTTCTTCTTTTTTGCCACAACCGACCAAAGCGGCCGCGGCGATGGTGGTCATAGCTGCAACTTTTAACAGCGTGCGTTTTTGAAAATCTGTCATTTCAAAGAGTCCTTTTAGGTTTAGTAGAGAGCGGTTGAAAAAATTAACAATGCAATAAATGAGCCAACAAAATAATTTAAATCTCCATTTAGGTTTTATTTAAGTAGTGAAAGGCTTACCTAGCGATGCCGGCATATTCACCCGAATAAAAGCCGGATTTCTTGAAATCAGAACCAATACGACAATCGTAACAATATACGGCATCATACTGAGGAATTGGCTAGGTATTTCTACCCCTGCGCTCTGTAAATGCAGCTGCAACAAGGTAAATCCACCAAACAAGTACGCGCCCAACAGCACACGGGCAGGTCGCCAAGTAGCAAAAGTCGTTAAGGCTAGCGCAATCCAACCTTTTCCTGAAACCATACCTTCCACCCAAAGTGGTGTATAAATGGTTGCCAAGTATGCGCCAGACAGCCCACAAAGTGCGCCGCCAGCCATCACAGCCCACAGGCGAATCCGTCGCACCGGATAGCCTAATGCGTGGGCAGATTCAGGCGACTCCCCCACCGAGCGCAGTACCAAGCCTGCGCGGGTGCGGTACAAAAACCAGATCAAACCAAACACCAAACCAATCGTGATGTAAACCATGGGGTGATGGCGAAAAAGGGCTAGTCCGACGAGCGGTATATCACCCAAGAACGGGATGCTGTACTGCGTTTGCTCTGGCAGCTTTTCTTGTACGTATTTGATACCCGCAAAGGCTGAAAAGCCCGTGCCAAACAGCGTCAAAGCCAAACCCGTGGCGTATTGGTTGGTGCCTAGCCAAATCACCAAGCCACCAAAAAGCGCTGCTAAAAATGCGCCAGCGCCCATGCCGACCAAGAAACCTAACCACACATTACCTGTGTGTACAACGGTGGCAAAGCCGGCTATCGCGGCGCAAAGCATCATGCCTTCTGCGCCTAAGTTCACAACGCCTGCTTTTTCGTTGATCAGCAAACCCAGTGCGGCTATGGCCAAAACTGTTCCCGCGTTTAACGTGGCGGCTATCAATAATGCATAAGCTTCCATCAAGCAGCCCCTCCTACGGCGGATTTACTTGGCGACGATTTAATAACCAATTTGTAGGCGAGCAAGGTGTCACAAGCCAACAAACTGAAAAGCAGCAAACCTTGAAACACACCCGTGATTGACTTAGGCAAGCCCAAGCGCGACTGTGCAAGCTCGCCGCCTATGTAAAACATGCTCATCAACACCGCAGAGAAAATCATACCAACGGGGTGTAAGCGCCCCACAAAAGCCACAATGATGGCCGCAAAGCCGTAGCCTGCTGGCACATACGGTGTCAATTGCCCGATGGGTCCGGCAACCTCTAACGCGCCCGCTAAACCAGCAGCAGCGCCCGAGCACAGCATCGCTACCCATAACGCGCTACGGCTAGAAAACCCCGCATAACGCGCAGCAGCCGGTGCTAAGCCGCCCACTTGCTGCGCAAAGCCTGCACGGGTGCGAAACAGAAATATCCACAAACCAGCAGCCCCCGCCATCGCTATCAACAAGCCAATCGACATGCGTGAGCCTTGCATGAGTCGTGGAATACTTGTCACCGCTTCAAAGGTTTTGCTTTGTGGAAAGTTAAACCCGTTGGAGTCTTTCAACGGCCCATAAACCATGTAACCCAAAAGCAAATCAGCCACATAAACCAACATCAAACTCACCAAAATTTCATTGGCGTTGAATTTGTCGCGCAAAAACGCCGTGATGCTCGCCCAAGCCATGCCGCCAAACATGCCAGCCATCAAAATCGCCAGCACAATCCAGCGGCTGGTTTCCTTGGTAGCCAAAAGCGCCACACCGCCTGCAGCCAGTGCGCCTATTACAAACTGGCCTTCA
>JBEGUP010000218.1:0-3856 GCA_041178825.1 Pseudomonadota bacterium
CGCCTCGGGCGCAGCCGCGCCCCGCAATTCCAGCGGAATCCGGCGTATGGTCCGGACGTTGTGAGTGACATCGTCGCCGGTCTGGCCGTCGCCGCGGGTGGCGGCATAAACGAGCTTGCCGTCGCGGTAGAGGAGCGACACCGCCACGCCATCGATCTTGGGTTGTATCCACAGCTCATTGCGGCTGCTGATCCATTGGCGCACGGCGCTTGCATCGGCAAGTTTGTTCAGGCCAGTCTGGGCGATGGGCTGCTTGATTGGGCCGCCACTGCTGGCCAGTGGCTTATCGCCTAAACTGGGGAACACATTGGCCACCAGTGATGCCCGTATCGCTCCCTCGGTTTGTTCCTCCCAGCGGCCATTTTGGTGCGCCAGCCATTCACCGGTGATTGCCTCAAAAGTGTTGACCGATTCAGTGACTAGGCGGATTTTCTCAGCTTTGCGCACCGCCCCCGGGTCAACATCTTGAGACAACAGCTTTTTAGCATCGCTGGCCAAATTCCGAGCGTCCTTCAAACCAATGGCGGGGTGTACCCCTAGCGCTAACCGCTTTTCTTTTCCCCCAAAGCGATACTTCAAACGCCAGTACCGGCCACCCGCTGGGGTGATCTCCAAATAAAGGCCACCGCCATCGAAGTGCTTACCCGGTTCTTTGAGGGTTCGCAGCTTTGCATCGTTTAATTTCATAGGCACTTTCGTAAATTGGGGGCACATTTGGGGGCATATTACGTTAGCACACTTTCAAAACCTAGTATTCATGCGGGCTGCAGCTCGTAGTGTGAGTGCGGCCTCCGCACCATTAAAAACCGTACAACACTTGTTGTGCGGTTTTTTTTTGACTATTTTTTGACTTTCTTAACTTAAATCAACAGGTTTGTTCAACTCAAGACTATCGCGGTTAAACTCTTCGGAGTCATAAAAATGTCATTTTTTTGACACGTTATTGAAATATATTCCACGGGAGGCTCACATGTTCTTCGGCAAATTACTGCCCCGCGAAGGCAACTTTTTTGAAATGTTTAACCAGCACGCAGACCGCACAGTCGAAGCTGCTCGCGCTTTCTCTCAACTGGTAGACAACTACAACGATGTGCACCTGCGTGAGCAGTACAACCGCGATGTTGACAACGCCGAACGTGCCGCCGACCGTGTGACGCGTGATGTGAATCAAATGTTGCACAAAACATTCATCACCCCGATTGACCGCGAGCACATCCACAAACTCATCAACACCATGGACGATGTGGCCGACTTGCTGCAAGATTCTGCCGAAACCATGGCCTTGTACGACGTGCGAGAGATGACGCCGGATATCAAACGCCTCACCGACATCAGCGTGAAATGTATTGACCGTCTCAAAGACGCCGTATATTTGCTAGGCAGCATTGCCGACCCAGCAACGGCGGAAACTGCTCTCAAAACCTGCGAAGAAATTGACAAACTCGAATCTGATGCTGACCGCGTGATGCGCAGCGCCATGAGCAAGCTTTTCCGTGAAGAGCCTGATGTTCGCGAAGTCATCAAACTCAAAGCCATCTATGAGTTGCTTGAAACAATCACTGACAAATGCGAAGACGTGGCGAACTTGATTGAAGGCATCATTCTGGAGAATTCCTGATGGAAACCCAAACCGCGTTTTGGATCGTCGCCATGCTGGTACTGCTGGCATTGGCTTTCGACTTCATGAATGGTTTTCATGATGCTGCTAACTCGATAGCGACTGTCGTTTCTACCGGAGTTCTAAAACCTGGCCAAGCTGTGCTTTTTGCTGGTTTTTTCAATGCTATCGCCATTTTTATATTTGGCTATGCTGTTGCCGCCACCATGGGTAAAGGCTTGGTGGACCCAGCCATTGTTGACATACACGTTGTTTTTGGTGCTCTGATTGGTGCTTTAACTTGGAACACCATCACCTGGTACTACGGCATTCCAAGTAGTTCTTCACATGCATTAGCTGGTGGAATTATCGGAGCCGCTGTTACCAAAGCGGGGATTGGCGCTGTGAAATCAAGCGGCATCATGAAAATCGTTGCTTTTATCTTCATTTCACCGATTTTAGGTTTTGTACTCGGCTCGTTGCTGATGGTGGCTGTCGCATGGATTTGTCGACGAACCGCGCCCTCCAAGGTTGACCGTGTTTTCAGACGTTTGCAATTGGTCTCTGCAGCTGCATTCAGCCTAGGTCATGGTGGTAACGATGCTCAAAAGACCATCGGCATCATCTGGATGCTATTAATTGCAACAGGATACTCCGCCGCTGGAGACAAATCGCCACCTATGTGGGTCGCGATATCTGCGTATTGCGCTATCGGTATGGGAACCATGTTTGGCGGCTGGCGTATTGTCAAAACCATGGGGCAAAAAATCACCAAACTTAAACCCGTAGGTGGTTTTTGCGCTGAAGGTGCTGGCGCTATCACCTTGTTTTTAAACACATTTTTGGGTGTTCCAGTCTCTACAACGCACACGATTACAGGCTCTATCGTTGGCGTAGGCTCGGTTCAACGCGCTAGTGCGGTGCGCTGGGGCGTGGCTGGCAACATCGTGTGGGCATGGATTTTTACCATCCCGGCCAGCGCATTCGTCGCAGCCGTTGCCTACTGGGCAAGTTTACAGTTGTTTTAATTGAGTCAAATCTAGACGGGTTACGCAAATTTTAGCCTAGATTTGCTATAATTTTTATAGCTGCTTAGGCAACAAATACGCTGGCTATAGGCATATTTGACACTTAAATTTAAGATTATCGAGATAACTTTTGACCTTCAAGTATTTGGTACTCAAAGTAGTGCTGAAATATTTGAACGGTGCCAAATATCAGTGCTGTGCACCCAATCAGCAGCGATATGACAACCGCGCCAATCGTGAGCCAGCTGGTTTGGCCTGCAGCGGCGTCTGGTTTAGATGTGGGGTTAAATTTTGCATTCCATTGCTCAGCGGACATCAAACCGTAAACAATGGCAGTGAGTGCACAGCCCGCGATGACAAAACCCAAAACCGGCAGCAATACCCAACTGATGGTGTCATCAATGCCGTAGGTGCGCACCCTTTGCAGGCCGTAAAGCCCCAAAATTGTGGGTAAAGGCAGCAGCCAACCCAGCCAATCTTGCCAGCCAAAGAGGTAAAACCGGTGCAAACCGATAGGACCACCCAGAAATGAGAGCCAAGCCGCAATTGTTTTATTTTTCATATTTTTTATTTTTTATACAGGTGCTGTTATGTAGCAGACGTTGTATCCCCTTCACCCAAGGTTTTGTCCATCAGCACCACATCTAGCCACTTATCAAACTTCCAGCCGGAGGATTTCAAGACGCCCACATGCTCAAATCCAGCGGATTGATGCACTCCAATCGAGCCTGCATTGGCTGAATCGCCAATCACTGCGATCAATTTGCGCACCCCTGCGCGCTGCGCTTGGGCCATCAATTCTGCCAACAGCGTACGGCCAAGGCCTTTGCCTGCCGCTTCGGGGCTCAGATAAATCGAATCTTCAGCTGAAAAACGGTACGCTGGGCGGGGTTTGAACCAATTGCAATAGGCATAGCCAAGAATTTTGTCATTACCATCTTCTTTCGTGGCGGCCACCAACCATGGCAAGCCCTTGGACAAAACATCAGCTCGGCGACCGCGCATGTCGTCCAAACTGGGAGGATCAACCTCGAACGTACCCGTTCCACTGAGGACGTGGTGGGCGTAAATTGCGGTGATGGCTGGCAGGTCGGCCTCAGTACTTGGGCGAATGATTAACATAAATTCTCAACAATACTAAAAAAAGCTATAATCAAAGGCTTTTCAGCGTGTTTCTAGCCGGGTGGTTATGTAACGTGTCTCAACGCTGAGATTACATGAAATTATCGGG
>JBEGUP010000219.1:0-3852 GCA_041178825.1 Pseudomonadota bacterium
GAAGGCGAGGGCGCGCAGTGGTGTGTGGCCTTTACCGAAGACGGCGCGCCCGTGCGCGAAAGTTACGTTAATTTGATCCCCACCAGCGCCGGCGGCACGCACGAAAGCGGGCTGCGCGATGGTTTGTTCACAGCGGTCAAAAGCTTTATCGACCTGCATAGCTTGCTACCCAAAGGCGTGAAGCTGATGCCTGAAGACGTCTTCGCCCGCGCCAGCTATGTGCTGTCCGCCAAGGTGCTAGACCCGCAGTTTCAGGGGCAAATCAAAGAACGTTTGAATTCACGTGACGCGGTTCGCTTGGTCTCTGGTTTCGTGCGTCCAAGTTTGGAGCTGTGGTTGAATCAGCACGTCGATTACGGCAAAAAGCTGGCCGAACTCGCCATCAAAGCCGCCCAAACTCGCCAAAAAGCCGGTCAAAAGGTTGAAAAACGCAAAGGCTCAGGCGTGGCCGTGCTGCCTGGCAAGCTGACCGATTGCGAAAGCCGCGACATTGCGTACAACGAGGTTTTCTTGGTCGAGGGCGATTCCGCTGGCGGCAGTGCCAAAATGGGGCGCGACAAAGAAACCCAAGCGATTTTGCCGCTGCGGGGCAAGATTTTGAACACATGGGAGGTCGAGCGCGACCGTTTGTTTGCCAACACCGAGATTCACGATATTTCCGTCGCCATCGGCGTTGACCCGCACGGCCCGAATGATTCGCCTGATTTAACGGGTTTGCGCTATGGCAAAGTCTGCATTTTGAGCGATGCGGATGTGGACGGCTCGCACATCCAAGTGCTGCTGCTGACCCTGTTTTTCCGCCATTTCCCCAAGTTGATTGAAACGGGACACATTTTTGTGGCGCGTCCGCCGCTGTTCAGAGTCGACGCACCCGCACGGGGTAAAAAACCGGCTTCTAAGGTCTATGCTTTGGACGCTGGCGAGCTGGAAGCGATTTTGGATAAACTGCGTAAAGACAACGTGAAAGAGGGCAGTTGGACGATCAGCCGCTTCAAAGGCCTGGGCGAGATGAACGCCGAGCAGTTGTGGGACACGACGCTGAACCCAGACACCCGCCGCCTTTTACCCGTTGAATTGGGAAAACTGGACTTCAAAGCCACTGAAGAGCTGATCACCAAACTGATGGGCAAAGGCGAAGCTTCCAGCCGGCGCGAGCTGATGGAGCTGCATGGCGACACCGTAGAGGTAGATATTTAAATGATATTGATGTTTCAGAGAATGCGGACTTTTGGTTTTGCTATTAAAGATATAGCAAATTTATTGGCTAAAATAGGCCTTAAGTTATCATATTTATTGCCTACGCTGCTATTGTTTTCGCAGCAAAATGCACATGCTGATGTGTATGGATTTATTGATGACAAGGGAGTGGCGCACTTCGCGGCAGAGCGGGTGGATGCACGCTACGAGTTGTTTTTCAAAGGCGGCGAAAGCTTTGATACGCAGCAAGGAATCGCATCAAAAGATGCTTCAAAAAGTGATTCAAAAAACCCTGCAAACGCTTCAAACGCTGTCACAGCCAATACAAGCGCCGCTAGTTCCACAGCTAAAGACAAAGCCAACTCTAAAATTCAAGCGTATTTTGACGTGTCGACCAATTTCAAAGCCGTGCGTCACCACATGCGCGATGCCGCTAAAACTTACAACGTCGATTTTGAATTGTTGCAGGCCGTTATTGTGGCTGAATCTGGTTTTGACCACTTAGCTGTGTCGCCCAAGGGCGCTATCGGCTTGATGCAGCTGATGCCAGACACCGCCAAACGTTTCGGCGTCAATGCGGACAAATCCAAATCTGTCGAGCTAAAGTTGCGCGACCCTAAAACCAATATCAACGCGGGTGCCAAGTATTTACGTACCCTCATTAATATGTTTCCAGGGAAATTAGAGCTGGCCATCGCCTCCTACAACGCGGGTGAGGGCGCTGTCCAAAAATACGGCAACAAAATCCCGCCCTACAAAGAAACGCAAAACTATGTCAGTACGGTGATTCAAACCTACTTGGCGCTCAAGCCACCCGTGGTCATCACCAGTCTGCGCAACGCTGCTGCTGCGGAAAGCACCCCAACCCGCGTTCGTATGCAAATGGGCGGCGCTGTCGGTAGAGGAAACATGGTTGCGCCTATATCTGCACCTGTGGCCGCAGCCGCTTCCACCACTGTTCAAAACTAAATAACATCATTCAGTCACCACCGTCTCATGACCGACCCGACCCAACTTGACCTCACTGCCGATCAGCCACCCGAGCCGCCAGAGCAAAATATAGAACTCAACCTTGCCAACTACGCGCAGCAAGCGTATTTGGAATACGCACTCAGCGTCGTCAAAGGTCGCGCTTTACCCGACGTGTGCGATGGTCAAAAGCCAGTTCAGCGCCGCATTTTGTATTCCATGTCCCGCATGGGTTTAGGCTATGGCGGAACTAACGGCAATGTGGGCGCAAAACCTGTCAAATCCGCCCGCGTGGTGGGTGACGTTTTGGGTAAATATCACCCGCATGGCGACTCTGCCGCCTACGACGCCATGGTGCGCATGGCGCAAGACTTTTCGCAACGCTACCCGCTGGTTGACGGGCAGGGTAACTTTGGTAGCCGAGATGGCGACGGCGCAGCCGCGATGCGTTACACCGAAGCGCGTTTGGCCAAAATCACCAGCTTGTTGATGGACGAAATCGACCAAGGCACGGTAGATTTCATCCCCAATTACGACGGTTCTGAGACCGAACCTAGCCAGCTTCCCGCCCGTTTGCCGTTCACGTTGCTGAATGGTGCAAGCGGCATCGCCGTCGGTTTGGCAACAGAAATCCCTAGCCACAACCTGCGCGAAATCGCCGATGCTTGCGTCGCGTTGATTAAAACGCCGAAGTTGAGCGACAACGAGTTGTTCGCCATCGTGCCAGGCCCCGATTACCCGGGCGGCGGTCAAATCATCAGCAGCGCAGCAGACATTGCCGACGCGTATCGCACGGGCCGTGGCTCACTCAAAGTGCGCGCCCGCTGGAAAATTGAAGAGCTGGCGCGTGGTCAATGGCAATTGGTTGTCACCGAGCTGCCGATTGGCGTGAGCACCCAAAAAGTGCTGGAAGAGATCGAAGAAATCACCAACCCCAAGGTCAAAACTGGCAAAAAAGCGCTGAGTTTGGACCAAACCAACCTCAAAGCCAGCGTGCTAGCGGTGCTGGACGTGGTGCGTGATGAGTCGAACAAAGACGCGGCGGTGCGCCTCGTTTTCGAGCCGAAAACCAGCAAAATCGAGCAGCAAGAGCTGATTACGGCTCTCTTGGCGCACACGTCGCTGGAAACTTCTTCGTCGATCAACCTCACCATGATTGGTTTGGACGGCAGGCCGACCCTCAAATCGCTGCGCCAAATGCTGAACGAGTGGATCGAGTTCCGCCACCAAACCATTGGCAAACGCTCGCAATACAAGTTGGACAAAGTGCTGGACCGTATCCATATCTTGGAAGGTCGCGCCCTAGTTTTGTTGAATATCGACGAAGTGATTGCCATCATTCGCGAATCCGACGAGCCGAAAGCCGCGTTGATCGCCCGTTTTAACCTGTCAGACCGCCAAGCCGACGATATTTTGGACATCCGCCTGCGCCAATTGGCGCGTTTGGAAGCCATCAAAATCGAGCAAGAACTGGCTGAATTGCGCACCGAGCAAGGCAAACTAGAAGAGATTGTGGGCAGCCCAGCGGCTTTGCGTCGCCTGATGATCAAAGAAATCGAGACAGACGCCAAACAGTTTGCTGACGAACGCCGCACGCTGATTCAAACCGAGAAAAAATCTGTCGTTGAAGTCAAAATCGTCGATGAACCGGTGACAGTAGTTGTCAGTTCCATGGGCTGGGTTCGC
>JBEGUP010000220.1:0-3825 GCA_041178825.1 Pseudomonadota bacterium
AACTACAAAAAAGCCGATATCAGCCCCCGACAACAAGCCATGCTGGATTTTGCGATGAAGGTTTGCAAGCAGTCTGCTGATGTAGAGGAGATCGATTTCGATATCCTGAATGCCCACGGCTTCAATGACGAAGACGTGTGGGACATCGCAGCCATCACAGCCTTCTTCGGTTTGTCAAACCGCATGGCCAGCTTCAGCGGCATGATGCCTAACCCAGAGTTTTATACCATGGGACGAGAAGCCAGAGAGTCTAAAGCCAAGTAATTCATGTAAATTAATTGCTACAAATTTAATAGCTTCTCAGGCAGTAAATACGCCGGATATTGACATATTTGGCATCTTTTTAATCATTACTGACAATTTTACGCATCCAATCGGGTAAATCCTGCGACTTTTGCTTGGGAAAGTTCACCCAAATCGTCGTCGCGCCACCCGCAGCGTAAATCACACCGGGTTGGTCGGCGCGTTCCATGGTTCCCCAAGTCTCGAAAGTAGTCCGTGCAGGGTCGCTGACGTACATTTTCACAACCACATCGCCCGGGTATTCCAGCTGTTTGTAGAAGTTGCAAAACGCGTTAACAATGACCGGGCCGTCGCCTTTTGCATCGGGCAAAGCGCCAATCGAGCTCATCCAGTCGATGCGGCAGGTCTCTAAATACCTAAAGTAAATCGTGTTGTTGACGTGCCCCATGGCGTCCATATCGCCCCAACGTATGGGCATGGACATCTCGTAAACGAGTTTTTTCTTCTCTGGCAGGATGAATTTCATGATGACTAAATGACCCGTTTAAGTTAAATATTTCAGAATTCTCGATGTGCTCTTCAACTGTGAGCTTTGATACTAGCCAAAATTCCCAACACGAACATGACACCCGCCACAATCGCCAGTAAAGCGGGCAATTGCCCGTCCCACCAGGACGAGTAAATCAAGGCAAACACCGTCTCAGACACAATCAACTGCCCGCACAAACTGGCACTCAGCCGCTGGCTGGCAATGTTCCAAAAAATTGTGGCTAGCCACGCAGAACCTAGCCCTGTTGCGATGCAAATGATGGCAAAGGAAGCGAATTCAGGGTCACCCGTCATGACTTTTAAATCCGAACCAGCAAACATCCACAGCACCCAAGCGCCCAAACCCGTCGCCACGCCCAGCCAGTTCGCCCAATCGGCCGCGCTGACTTCGGTGTGCTTTTTCAACCAAGCGGAGTTGACAATGGCAAAAATCGTCCAGCACACCATGGAAGCCAAGGCGTAAGCAATGCCGCGCCAGTAGTTTGTCGCAGCTGTCGGTTGAACGTCAGCCTGACCCTGCAACTGAATATAGCCCATCAACAACAACCCACCCGCTGTGAGCAGCAAACCGGGCAACAAGCTGCGAAAGCTCAAACCTTTCTGCTTACCCAAAAACATCACCCAAATTGGAATCGTGCCGATGATGAGCGTGGGCATTTCTGTGCCAGCGTCGTTGATGGCGAGCACCAGCAGCAAGTAATAACCCGTGAAGCCTAGCAAACTCAAGCCAAAGGCAGCTAACGCTTGGCTCAAAGTTGGCAGTTTTTTAGAACGCAAACTCATCAACATCAATAAAGCTGCGATCAAACCGTAACTCAAAAACCGCCCCGCCGTTAAATCAACCGAGTTGAATCCCGTGGCGGCTTCCGAACTGCTTCCACTGCCCAAAACCATGCGTGGTGCAACAAACACCAAGCCCCACAGCGCGCCCGCAGCCAAACCCGCCAAAATACCGCCGCTTTTACCTTTGAACATCTGCATTGAAAACCTATTTCACAATATGAGTCACGATATGAATTAGAGAGCGCTCATTAGAAAACACAAAACTCACGACCAAAGCGCAACTTCGCCACTTAAGTGACAAATTTTTCAGCTGAGTACCCCTAAAATGACGTCAACTTAACTATGCCACCTTTAACAAGAGAGCCTACCATGACCCCACAAGAGATCCTCGCCACACACGGCCCGCGCGAATCCATGGAATACGACGTCGTCGTCGTCGGTGGCGGCCCCGGTGGTTTGGCAACGGCCATCCGCTTGAAGCAACTCGCGGCCGAAAAAGGCACCGATGTCTCCGTCGTCGTACTAGAAAAAGGCTCTGAGCCGGGCGCGCACATTTTGTCTGGCGCGATCATGGACCCGATTGCGTTGAACGAGCTATTCCCCGATTGGAAAGAACGCGGTGCCCCGCTAAACCAGCCGGTAACAGACGATGCCATCATGTTCCTCAGCGAAAAGTCTGGCACCCGCGTGCCTAACATGCTGCTGCCGCCCATTTATGCTAACCACGGCAACTACATCATCAGCTTGGGCGCGTTCACCAAATGGTTGGGTGAGCAAGCCGAGGCTTTGGGCGTGGAAATTTTCCCAGGCTTCACGGGTGCTGAAGTTTTGTACAACGACGACGGCTCTGTCAAAGGCGTCGCCACCGGCAACATGGGCATCGGCAAAGATGGCGAACCGATGGAAAGCTTCCAGCTTGGCATGGAGCTGTTGGGTAAATACACCGTGTTTGCCGAAGGTGCGCGTGGGCATTTGGGCAAGCAATTGATTGAGAAATTCAAGCTAGACACAGACCGCGACCCGCAAAGTTGGGGCTTGGGCATCAAAGAGCTGTGGGAAATTGACCCTGCCAAGCACAAACCCGGCTTTGTGATGCACACCGCCGGCTGGCCAATGGATGCTGACACTTATGGCGGCGCGTTCCTCTATCACCTAGAAGGCAACAAAGTCGCGCTCGGCTTTGTCACCGGCTTGGGCTACAGCAACCCGTATTTGAGCCCGTTTGAAGAATTCCAGCGCTGGAAGACTCACCCAAATGTTCGCTATTACTTTGAGAACGACAAAGGCGAAGTGAATGCCAAACGCCTAGGCTACGGCGCTCGCGCCATCAACGCCAGTGGCATCAACGCCCTGCCGAAAACCGTGTTTCCGGGTGGCGCACTGATTGGTTGTAACGCCGGCTACCTCAACGTGGGCCGCATCAAAGGCAGCCACGCCGCCATCAAAACCGGCATGCAAGCCGCAGAAGCCGCTTATGACGCCATCGTTGCAGGTCGCCGGCACGACGAGCTAACAGCCTACCCCGAAGCCTTCGAGAAAAGCTGGCTGCACACCGAGCTGAACAAAGACCGCAACTTCAAAAACTGGTTCAAACATGGCCTGACCGTGGCAACCTTGATGAACGGCTTCGAGCAATTCGTCCTGCGCGGCCACATCCCCTGGACCTTGCGACGCGACAAGCCAGACCACGCCTACCTGAAACCCGCGTCAGAATGCAAACCCATCATCTACCCAAAACCCGATGGCAAACTAACCTTTGACCGCCTGAGCAGCGTCTTCATCAGCAACACCAACCACGAAGAGCAGCAACCCGCGCACTTGACCTTGAAGGACGCCTCCGTGCCCGTCAACATCAACCTAGCCAAATACGCCGGCCCCGAAAGCCGCTACTGCCCCGCCGGCGTCTACGAATACGTCAAAAACGAAGACAACTCCGACCGCCTGCAAATCAACGCCCAAAACTGCGTCCACTGCAAAACCTGCGACATCAAAGACCCGACGCAGAACATCGTATGGGTGACGCCCGAGGGTGGCGGTGGGCCGAATTACCCCAATATGTAAGCTGACCGCTGCGCTATTTTTATGTGCGGCGCCAGCTTATGCCTCCGTTGATGACGGCGTCATTGCCTATGCCAATGCGCGTGCGGCAGAGTATGACACGCGTCACGGGGAAGCGTTGGCGGGATATCTCAAGCTGTTTGAAGAATCTTCGGACAGCGAGACATTGGCGAAGCGGGTCTACCAAAATGC
>JBEGUP010000221.1:0-3763 GCA_041178825.1 Pseudomonadota bacterium
CGCCAAATGCTTAGAGGCTGGCCGTGAGAGTGAATGCTTGCTAATGTGTTCATGCATCTTCCCGAATTTGTCGGCCTGTGAGTTTGAGGAAAAGGTCTTCCAAGTTGGCTGGGCGGTGCAAGGTGCGCAATTGCGGGTGGGCTTGCAGCGCTTCCAACAGCGGTTTGGCATCTTGCGTGTAGAAAAACAGGGTTTCGCCGCTGATTTCGACGCGTGCCGCCAGCTTGGCGAGAGGTGAATCTTGCAGCGCCAAGGCACCCGTGCCGTAAACCTCGACCACGTCCGGCTCCAGATGCTGAGCAATCAGATCGCGTGGCTTGCCTTCGGCTATTTTTTTTCCGTGGTCTAGCACCAAGAGGCGGGAGCACAGGCGCTCGGCTTCGTCCATGAAATGGGTGGTGAGCAAGATGGATTTGCCTTGTTGCAACAGCATTTGCAGCCGCTCCCACATCAAATGGCGGGCTTGCGGGTCCAGGCCGGTGGTGGGTTCGTCGAGCAGTAGCAATTTTGGGTCGTTGACCAAGGCGCGTGCCAAGCTCAAGCGGCGCTTCATACCGCCCGACAGCTCGCCCGGTTTGCTGCCAGCTTTGCTGGTCAGCGACGCAAATTCCAGCAATTGCGGGATGCGGGCTTTGATTTCAGCCGTTTTCATGCCGAAATAGCGGCCATAAACCAGTAAATTCTCAGAGCAACTGAAGTCTGGGTCTAAGGTGTCGTTTTGGTTCACCACGCCCATCAGCGCTTTGATGGCGAGCGCCTCTTGCGGCATAGGCATGTCAAAAGCGGTGATGCTGCCAGCGTCAGGTGCGGTCAGCCCCAAACACATGCGGATAGTGGTGGTCTTGCCAGCGCCGTTGGGGCCGATCACACCGAGGCACTCACCGGGGGCGATGTCGAACGATAAATCGTCAACGACCGTGCTGCTGCCGTAGCGTTTGACGAGGCCTTTTGCTGAAAATAAAGCACTTGAGTTTAAGGTTTGCATCAATTGATTATGGCGAAGATTTGAATGTTGGGAAATTGCCCCTAAGTTGCCCTTACGTAGCGGGGGATTGCCGCATCGTGGCATTATCTATGCATGACTTTAACAACGCTACCGCTATTTCCACTGAGCACTGTCTTGTTTCCCGATGGTTTGCTGCCGCTGCAGATTTTTGAGCTGCGTTATCTCAACATGGTCAAAAAATGCATTGCTGATGGTACGGAATTTGGCGTGGTGGCGCAAACCGTGCGTCAAAATACGGCACGTCCCGATGCGCAAGCCGAATCACAAACTGCATCAGATGCCGATGCGCCAGCTTTGCCCATGAGCCAAGAAAGCTTCACCACGATAGGCACAAGCGCAAAAATAATCTCTCACTTTGTGCCGCAGCCTGGGCTGATACGGATTGACTGCGTGGGTGGCAAGCGCTTTTCTATCGTTAGCACACAGCAGCAAACAGGTGGTTTGTGGGTTGCACAGGTGCAAACCATAGAGGCTGACTTGGTTATTCCCGTACCTGCTGAACTACTTGATGCCGTCACCGCCTTACGCCATGTGATCACGACATTAGCAAGCCAAGCAACTGATAACAGCTTCATGCCAATAACCAAACCTTATCTTTTTGACGATTGTGGTTGGGTGGCTAACCGCTGGTGCGAGCTTATTCCCATGCAGTCTGCAGAGCGCCACCGGCTACTGACGCTGGATAACCCGCTGATTCGGCTAGAACTGGTGCACGATTTGCTGGAGGC
This sequence comes from Pseudomonadota bacterium, assembly GCA_041178825.1. Classification (GTDB taxonomy): domain Bacteria; phylum Pseudomonadota; class Gammaproteobacteria; order Burkholderiales; family Burkholderiaceae_C; genus Aalborgiella. The sequence continues at coordinate 1,735 of JBEGUP010000221.1, forward strand.
GGGCGGGTTTTTAGAGTAACTCTTAAAAGTGGATATTTGCTGATTGTTACTATTTGGTAATAATAAATACCATTTAGTTTGCATGGATACTATTTAGTCTTTATGATTCAGGCACGCCAATACTTTTTGGCGCATGTGCCTTTCTCGTATTTACTAAGTTTTAAATCCTTAACCACTTGGAGTTCATCATGAAAAAATCTATCATTGCATCCGTATTGGCGATCAGCGCAGCCTTCTCTGTACAAGCTAAAGACATTGTTGACACCGCCGTAGGTGCTGGCACCTTCAAAACATTGGCGACAGCTTTGACAGCAGCTGGCTTGATCGACACGCTCAAAGGCCCAGGCCCGTTCACCGTGTTTGCGCCAACTGACGCAGCGTTTGCCAAAATCCCTAAGGCTGATTTGGATGCATTGTTGAAAGACAAAGCCAAATTGACCGCTGTTTTGACCTACCACGTGGTAGGCGGCAAAGTAATGGCAGCGGATGTGAAGGCTGGCAAAGTTAAATCAGTGCAAGGTTCAGACATCACCGTGACGACTGCAAACGGCGTGATGGTGGACGGCGCAAAAGTGACTGCCGTGGATATCGTGGCAGACAACGGCGTGATTCACGTGATCGACAGTGTGATTTTGCCGAAGTAATTTCAGTCTGTATCTGCACTCAAGCAGCCAAGCGCCATTCAGCGTCTGGCTGCTTTTTCTCATTCTGGAGCACTTGCGCGGAGGTGATTGCCGCAAAGCTCGTTTATAGTTGCCAGCAACTATTTATCCCGAAAGCACCACATGAAATCACGCGCAGCCGTTGCCTTTGCCAAAGGCGAACCCCTACAAATCGTTGAAATTGATGTCGCACCGCCGCAAGCGGGCGAGGTAATGGTCAAAATCACCCACACAGCTGTGTGCCATACCGATGCCTACACTTTGAGTGGCGATGACCCTGAAGGCGTGTTCCCCGCCGTGCTAGGGCACGAGGGCGGCGGTATTGTGGTGCAAATTGGTGAAGGCGTGACCAGTGTGGCGGTGGGCGACCATGTGATTCCGCTGTATACCCCGGAATGCCGAATGTGCAAATTCTGCTTGTCGGGCAAAACCAATCTGTGCCAAAAAATCCGCGCCACACAGGGAAAAGGTCTCATGCCGGATGGCACGACGCGCTTTTCGTACCAAGGCAAGCCGCTGTACCACTACATGGGCACCAGCACGTTTAGCGAATACACCGTGGTGGCCGAGATTTCATTGGCCAAAATTAATCCCATAGCCCCTCTGGGCGTGATGTGTTTGCTGGGCTGCGGCGTGACTACGGGCATTGGCGCGGTGCACAACACGGCCAAAGTCAAAGAGGGCGACACGGTGGCCGTGTTTGGTCTGGGTGCGATTGGTTTGGCTGTGATTCAAGGTGCACGACAGGCCAAGGCAGGTCGCATCATCGCTATCGACACCAATCCTGGCAAGTTTGACTTAGCTAAGACCATGGGAGCGACGGATTGCATCAACCCGAAAGATTTTGACAAGCCGATTCAAGATGTGATCGTAGCTATGACCGATGGCGGCGTGGAATTCAGTTTTGAGTGCATCGGCAATGTGCACGTGATGCGCGCTGCTTTGGAATGCTGCCATAAGGGCTGGGGTGAGTCCATCATCATTGGTGTGGCGGGTGCGGGGCAAGAGATTGCCACCCGCCCTTTCCAATTGGTCACCGGACGCGTCTGGCGCGGTAGCGCGTTTGGCGGTGTGAAAGGTCGCACACAACTACCCGCTATGGTGGAAGATGCTATGCGTGGCGATATTGACCTAGACCCCTTCATCACCCACAACATGCCGCTGGAGCAAATCAATGAGGCCTTTGACTTGATGCATGAAGGTAAGTCGATCCGTACCGTGATTCATTTGTAACATGTAAAAAAGAGTTACATAAAGTTCGCGTTTAGTGTAAGAATGTAGGTTATGACAGCCTTAACCAAGCCTCAAACCCTGCGAGACTGGCTCAATGCGCTTGATTTACAAACATACGAGCCACTTTTTAAAAG
>JBEGUP010000222.1:0-3746 GCA_041178825.1 Pseudomonadota bacterium
AAGTTGAGAAAAGTGCTTAAAAATGAAGCACAATTGTACCGCTCTATACTAGACTCAAATGGTCTTTTTTTGACTTCTTTTTTGTCTAGTTGGTTAACTTTGACGCTTAGGTTTAAATGGAAATTTGGTTAGAACAACTCTTAGCCATGCTGGCTTTGCCAAAGTTTGGCTTATCGACCGTGTTTGTCGTATCGCTCATCAGCGCAACACTGGTTCCTCTCGGCTCAGAGCCCGTTGTTTTTGGACTCATCAAACTCAATCCAGACCTTTTTTGGCCAACTGTGTTAGTGGCAACAGCCGGCAATACTATTGGTGGCGCAATTGATTGGTGGATGGGTTACGGTGCGCATCGAATAGTGGACAAATACACAAACTCTCGAAGCCATGCTAAAGCGCTGCAATGGCTAGAGAGTTTAGGACCAAAAGCTTGTCTACTGGCATGGCTACCCGCTGTAGGCGATCCATTGTGCGCCGTTGCTGGTTGGCTTAAACTTCCCTTTTGGCCATGCCTGATGTACATGGCCATAGGAAAATTTCTGCGTTATTTGATTATTACAACACTTCTACTAAGCGCTTTTCCCAGCAAAATTCCCATCTCAATTTTATGAAGCTGTTTTAGCTACATCAGCATTTCGCAACCGGATATGCAATTCTTTGAGCTGTTTTTCGTCAACCAGTGAAGGTGCTTGTGTCAGCAAACATTGAGCGCGTTGGGTTTTCGGGAAAGCAATCACATCACGAATGGACTCTGCACCCGTCATGAGCGTGACAATACGGTCTAAACCGAAAGCCAAACCACCGTGCGGCGGAGCGCCATATTGCAAAGCATCCAGCAAGAAACCAAATTTAATCTGAGCTTCTTCAGGTGTGATTTTGAGAGCATCAAACACTTTTTGCTGTACATCAGCACGGTGGATACGCACTGAGCCACCGCCCATCTCCCAGCCATTCAGCACCATGTCGTAGCCTTTAGAGATGCATTTCTCAGGAGCTGTAACCATCCAGTCTTCATGACCGTCTTTGGGTGCAGTGAACGGATGATGCGTTGCCGTGTAACGCTGTGCCTCTTCGTCGTATTCAAACATCGGGAAATCTACCACCCACATAGGACGCCAAGCTTTTTCAAACAAGCCATTCTTTTTACCGAATTCGCTATGGCCGATTTTGATACGTAATGCGCCAATCGCATCGTTCACAATTTTTTCTTTATCTGCGCCAAAGAAAATCAAGTCACCATCTTGCGCGCCTGTGCGAGTTAAGACTTCTGCAATTGCTTTGTCATGGATGTTTTTGACGATTGGGCTTTGCAAGCCATCGCGACCTTTAGCTAATTCATTGACCTTGATATATGCCAAGCCTTTAGCACCATAAATTTTGACAAACTCGGTATAGCCATCAATCTCGCCACGGCTCAAGCCGCCAATTTCACGCGCACCGCCTGGTACACGCAAGGCAACCACACGTCCATTTTTCATAGTCGCAGCGCCTGAGAAGACTTTGAAGTCAACATCCGCCATCACGTCAGTCACTTCAGTGAATTTAAGACTCACGCGCAAATCGGGCTTGTCAGAGCCATACACGTGCATGGCTTCTTGGTAAGTCATGACTGGGAAATCACCCAAGTCCACATTCATGGTGTTCTTGAAAACTGTCGTAATCATGCCTTGGAACATGTCACGAATTTCTTGCTCATCTAAAAATGAGGTTTCAATATCGATCTGTGTGAACTCTGGTTGACGGTCAGCGCGCAAGTCTTCATCACGGAAACACTTCACAATTTGGTAATAGCGGTCGTAGCCAGCAACCATCAACAATTGTTTGAACAATTGAGGGGATTGTGGCAAAGCGAAAAAATGACCATCATGCACGCGGCTTGGAACCAAATAATCACGCGCCCCTTCTGGGGTGCTCTTCGTCAGCATCGGCGTTTCAATGTCAATGAAGCCGTTTGCATCTAAGAACTTGCGCACTTCCATGGAAACTTTATACCGCAACATCAAATTGTTTTGCATGTATGGACGACGTAAATCCAGCACGCGGTGCGTCAAACGTGTCGTTTCAGACAAGTTCTCGTCATCCAGTTGAAATGGTGGAGTGACTGACGCATTAAGCACGATCAACTCATGACACAGCACTTCAATTTTGCCGCTCTTCAAACCATCATTCACCGTGCCTGCGGGGCGTGCACGAACCAAACCTTTGATTTGGATGCAAAACTCGTTACGCACACTTTCCGCTAGCTTGAACATGTCTGCACGATCTGGGTCGCAAACCACTTGCACATATCCTTCACGGTCACGCAAATCGATAAAGATCACGCCACCATGGTCACGTCGACGATTCACCCAACCGCATAAACTAACCGTTTCACCGAGCAAAGTCTCAGTTACTAATCCACAATATTGGGTACGCATTGCCATATTTTTTCTCTACTTTATTCGTTAATAAATTCGTTAAACTTCTAATTACTTAACAGTCCGTGATGCAAGCACAGCGGGAGAAACCACCCCCATAGATACAATGTATTTCAGCGCATCATCAACACTCATGTTTAACTCGATGCAATCTGACTTTTTCAACATAACAAAATACCCCCCCGTTGGATTGGGTGTGGTAGGCACATAAACGCTGAGGTAATCGCCTTTGAGGTGATTTATCACATCACCACCTGGCGTGCCCGTCACAAAAGCAATTGTCCAAACATCTGCTCTAGGCCATTGCACCAAAACTGCAGTACGAAAAGCACTCCCACCGTCAGCAAACAATGTGTCAGAAACCTGTTTAACACTGGAATAAATAGAGCGAACAACCGGAATGCGATTCAAAAATGCATCGCCCCAAATCATTAATTGGCGTCCCAAGAAATTACTGGCTGCGGCACCCACTAGCAGCAAAATAGCCAATGCCAGCAGAACACCAAAGCCTGGAATATGAAAGCCAATCAGCTTGTCTGGGTGCCAAGCGGCAGGCAAAATCAACAGTGTTTTATCCAGCGTGCTGAGCATCCACTCCAACAGCCAAACCGTGATTGCAAGCGGCACAATGACCAGCAAACCAGCAAACAACCATTTACGCAACTTAGCCATGGACTTCCTTGATGGGTTGAAGGTTAAACGCTAGATGCTGGCGACGCAGCTGGCGTGGATATGGGAGCAGCAGGCGCTGGCGTTGGAGCAGACGTAGTGGCAGGCGCTGCAGAACTACTCTCTGACGACACTGAATTAGCAGCCGTGGTGCTCGATGGCGCATCACCAGATTTGGTCTCAACAGCAGGTGCGCTGTTTTTACCGCCGCCTTCGCGAAAATCGGTCACGTACCAACCCGTACCTTTGAGCTGGAAGCCAGCCGCAGTGAGTTGCTTCTTAAAAGTAGCTTGGCCACAAGCAGGGCAATCGGTGAGTTGCGGATCCGACATTTTTTGCAAAACGTCTTTGGCATGCCCGCAAGCGTCGCATTTATAAGCGTAAATAGGCATAAAAAAGAGGGGGTTAAAGCGTCATAAAGACGCAAAAGCGCTGAAATCGCCGCTTTTGCGCAGCCTATCATTATAAGTGGCTTAGGTTACGGCTCTTGAGGGCTAAAAAACAAACATATGCATGCGAGATACCAATTGCATAACGATTAAACCCACAATAAAGCCAAAACCAGCATACATCAACCGCTGCAAAAGCTTGTTCGTTCGCCGCTGTTCACGCAGTAAATCCTTGAGAATCTGCGACTCTTGATACGTATCAGCAGACTTATGC
>JBEGUP010000223.1:0-3983 GCA_041178825.1 Pseudomonadota bacterium
ATGATGGTTTGGATGGGTTGTAAATCTGGTAAGTTCAGCTGCGCTTTGCCTTGTTCGATAACGCGGTTTTGCAGGTCTAAACGGTCGCCTTGGGCTGCGCTGATGACAAAAGCCAATAAACCTCTCTCGCCGCCTAGCTGCCCACGGTCAAACACGTATTGGGCTGGATTTTGGGCGTTTTCGCCTGTATCACTCCTCAAAGCCAGCATCGGCTGAGTTAATTTTGCACCTTTCGAGTACGCATAAACCGTCGCAATCGCTTCATAGCGCAGCGCTTTGACGCTGTTTTGCCAATCTTGTACTTCACGTTGCAGTAAATGTGCTAATTCTTTTGCTATATTATTTGTAGCTGCATAGGCAATATTTATGCCGGATAAAGCCATATTTGAAGGCGATCCGGCCAATATCACGGCGTCAAACGACTGTTTTACCGTCGTTGCACTGATTTGCCAGCCAGCGTTGCTGTAGTCGATAGATTCAACCCGTTCCCCCAGCAACACTTTGCCGTCATGTTTAAGCAGCCACGCCGTAGCGGGGTGGGGGAAGAGGTTGGACAAATCGCGTTTGGGAATCAGCAAATTGGCACTGCCGAAGGTGGTTTTCTCATCAATCTTCACGCTGGGGCTGAACATCGCATCTTGCAGCACCCGCAGAAAAACCTGTGCGCTAGCGTCCGCCATGGGCGTGTTGAGTGCGGAGAGGCACAGTGGCTCAATCAACTCAGCCATCACGCGGGGGGTGATTTTTGGGTTTGATCGATCGCATAACTGCAACACACTCAGGTGCTGCGAGCAACTAAACCCGCCACTTTGCCAGTTTGATGCCGCCCGCAAAAGCGCCAATTTGTCGCCCCAAGTCCAGCCTTTTGCCGTGGCAATGCCCCACGCAGCGTCTAGCCCAACCACCCAAGGTGCTTGCCAATCGGGCAGTTTTAGCCCCGTTTTGTCCGGGAATTGCAGGGTTAATGGCATCCGCAGCAGCGCTTTTTCAAGGTTCACGCCCACGGTTTGCATCAGCTTCAAAGTCTCAGAATACGCGCCAATCAGGATATGCTGGCCGTTGTCTAGCGACACGGGTGTACCGTCAGGTAAAGTCGCGTTGTGTGAGCCAGAAACAACCCTAGCCCTTCCGCCTAGCGCATGAGATGCTTCAAAAACAGTAGCGTGATGACCTGCCTGTGTCGCAGCCACGGCTGCCGCCATGCCAGCCCAGCCGCCGCCAATAATGGCAACGTTTTTCGGAGTATTCATGGCGATTTTTTTAGACTCGGCCAAGTGCCTGCACCTTCCAAGCCAGCCACATTTTGCGCAGCGGGGTGAGTTTGATGCGCTGTGTCATCACCGCAAAATTGTCACGCTCAATCTCGCGCAGCAAGCTGCGGTAAATGCTAGACATCATCAAACCCGGCTTTTGAGTTCTAAAGTCGGCTGACGGCAGCATTAACATCGCTTCGTCATACAAACCATGCGCCCGCTGGGCTTGAAAAGTCATCAGAGCAGCGAATCGAGCCTGGAAGTCGGGCAAAACAGTAGTTGCGTCGTATTTCAGCAGCTCGTGCGCTTTCACGTCAAACTGCTGCAGTTCGTTCATAGGCAGGTAAATTCGCCCACGGCGTGCGTCTTCCCCCACGTCTCGGATGATGTTGGTCAGCTGAAAAGCTTGCCCCAGCTTGTGCGCATATTCCGTCGTTTTCGGGTCAGTCTGCCCAAAAATCTTAGCAGCCACCTCGCCCACCACGCCCGCCACCAAGTGGCAATAGCGCTGCAGATTGGGGTAATCCAAGTAGCGCGACTGGTTCAAATCCATCTGGCAGCCGTCAATCACGGCCTGCAAATGTCGCTCCTCGATGCCATAGGTCTCACAAAGTGGCATCAATGCCTTCATCACAGGGTGGGTTGGGTTGCCAGCAAACGCCTTAGCCACCTCCGCCGCCCACCAAGCCAGTTTGGTTGCCGCCACCCCATGGTCAATAGCGTCGTCCACCACATCGTCCACCTCCCGGCAAAACGCATAAAACGCCGTAATCGCCGCGCGGCGCGGCTTGGGTAGAAACAGAAAAGCGTAATAAAAACTACTGCCAGAAGCGGCAGCTTTCTCTTGGACGTATTGCTCAGGGGTCATGGGCAGTATTGTTACATTGAAATATTAAAAATTCAGCCCCAATTTATTTACCCCTGCTGGTAGAAGCTTCACTCGACCGCCAACCGTCAAATGAAAACTCCCCTTTCACCCAGCGGGGTGAGAGGGGCTGGGGGTGAGCGGGGGAAACAAACCAGCTTGCGTAGCTAAAAACGCTATAAATAAAATAGCTGCTAAGGCAGTAAATACGGCGGCTATAGGCATATTTAACCCTAATTTCACTACATCCACAGCGCCCGCCACGCAATCACCACGTAATCCAGTTTCTTCAGCTTGGGCCGCTTCTCTAGCATCGCATAATCCAGCGCTTTGATTTTGTCCAAGATGCGCAATCCGCCTTGAACGACGAATCTGAGCTCCCAGCCGGCTCTTCCTGGGATTAAATGCACTAATTTAGAGCCTTTTTTCATCATGGCCAGCGTATTTACTGCCTGAGCAGCTATCAAATTAGTAGTGTTTTTAGTTTGTTTTAAGTTATTCAAGTCTGCGCGGGTGACGTTGAATTGGGCGCAGGCGGCGTCTGTCAGATAAAAACGGCCACGCGGGATGTCTTGGCTGATGTCTTGCCAGAAGTTGATGAGTTGCAGGGCGGTGCAGATGTTGTCGCTGTAGCCTAGCGCAGTGGCATCTGTGATGCCGTAGAGGTGTAACAGCAGGCGGCCAACTGGGTTGGCGGAGCGGGCGCAGTAGTCGTGCAATTCGGCATCGTTTGCGTAACCTTGACCGTCGCGGGTTTTGCGGATGTCTTGCTCGAAGGCGCTGAGTAAATCGTCTAAGTGATTGATGGGTAAGGAGAATTTGGTAATGGCGGCTCTTAAGGGCTGGAATAATTGGGGCCAGCGGGAAGATATTGACGAAGTGGCAGCTTCGCCTTTGGCTGCAATTAGTAGGTCGGCGCGGAAGGCGGCTAGGTCGTCTAGACGCTGCTGCGGGCTGGCATCGCCCTCGTCAGCCAAATCATCGGCGGTGCGGGCAAACCAGTAAATGGCGGCTATTGGTTGGCGCAGGTGGGGCGGGCATAGCCAGCTGGCTACGGGGAAGTTCTCGTAGTGGGTGATTTCTTGTATGGATTGCGGGACGGACATAGCGAGTAGTTTAATCAGGTTAAAATAGAGGGCTTACCAATTTTGAATGCGGCTTGGAGTCATTTCCGGCGGCAATTTTGAGAGTTTTTCGATGCGCGGGTGGCGAAATTGGTAGACGCACCAGGTTTAGGTCCTGACGTCCGCAAGGATGTGGGGGTTCGAGTCCCCCCCCGCGCACCATCGATTGACTGTTTTTTTGACCCTATTTAAGTGAGTACGACATGGCTGTGACCGTTGAAACCCTAGAAAAATTAGAGCGCAAAATCGTTTTGACGCTGCCTACCAGCGTGATTGCCAATGAAGTGGACGCACGCCTGAAAAAAATGGCTAAAAGCGTCAAGATGAACGGTTTCCGTCCTGGTAAAGTGCCTATGAATGTGGTAGCGCAGCAATATGGTTACTCTGTCCATTACGAAGTGATGAACGACAAAGTGGGCGAGGCATTTGCCGTTGCCGCCAACGAAGCGAAATTGCGCGTGGCTGGTCAGCCAAAAATCACTGAAAACGAAACAATCACTGAAAACGAAACCGCGACTGAAGGTCAAATGACGTTTGACGCGGTGTTTGAAGTGTTCCCAGAAGTCAAAATCGCTGATTTGGCAACCGCTGAAGTCGAAAAGTACTCGGCAGAAGTGACCGACGCTGCCATTGACAAAACACTGGACATTTTGCGCAAACAGCGCCGTACTTTCGCCCAACGCGCTATCGACGCGGGCGCGCAAGACGGCGACCGCGCAACGGTTGACTTTGAAGGCAAAA
>JBEGUP010000224.1:0-3733 GCA_041178825.1 Pseudomonadota bacterium
GGCTGCTGTTGCTTTGGGCTACACAACCTCACAAGCGTCGTCGCTGGTAGGGGTTATTGTTATTGGCACAGCTGTGGGCGCGGTGATCGCCTCAATGCGCATGACACTGGACAAAGCAACACGATTGATTCCCTTGGGTATCGCCATGGGTGTGCTCATGTTTGGGCTTAATTTCATTAACAGTATCTGGGTGGCTATTCCTTTCCTGATTTTGCTGGGCGGTTTGGCCGGCTATCTTGTCGTGCCCATGAACGCGTTGCTGCAGCACCGTGGTCATAATTTAATGGGGGCTGGTCGCTCCATCGCCGTACAAAATTTCAATGAGCAGGCATGTATCTTGGGTCTGGGTGGTTTGTATGCACTGGGCACAGGCTTAGGTGTCACAGCGTTTGGAATTATTGCTTTTTTTGGCTTTTTAATCACGGCTGTCATGTGGCTCATCATGCGCTGGCATGCCAGTAATTTACGCAAATATCCTGCAGAAGAAGCACATTTGATCGACATTGCCACACACGATGGCATGCATGATTAACCCCTTAGAACCCTGACACCATGAAACTGTGGGCGGTGGGTGCGTTGGTCGTCAACGCTTTTGTATGGGGCGTCTCTTGGTGGCCACTGCGCCAGCTGCAGTCAGCGGGTTTGCATCCTTTGTGGTCTACGACCATTGTGTACTGCTTCGCGTTAGTTGTTGTCTTGTCTCTCAAGCCTAGGGCTTGGCAAGGCCTCTTAAAACATCCTCAGTTGTGGTTACTGTTCTTTGCCTCAGGCTTAACCAATGTAGGCTTCAACTGGGCAGTCAGTATCAGCGATGTAGTGCGGGTGCTGATCTTGTTTTATCTGATGCCAGCATGGGCGGTCTTGCTTGCTTGGCTGTTGTTGCGTGAACGACCTACACGCTCAGCTTTGCTGCGTTTGCTACTCGCTTTCATTGGTGTTTTGGTCGTTTTGTTACCCGCAACTCTATTCACAACACCCCCGACTTCAACAGGCCCAGCAATATCTAAACTGCATTTCAGCTTTGCCGATGGTTTGGCGTTAATGGGTGGTTTTTGCTTTGCTTTCACCAATGTTTTGTTGAAAAAATTAAACCATACCCCCAGTGAATCACGCATGCTTGCCATGTTTGGCGGCGGCGCTATGTTGGCTACGCTCGCAGGTGCGGCTGGTTTAACACAGGGTTGGGTGAGTGCAATACCCGCGATTTCGAGCAATTGGGTATGGCTGGCTGGTGGATTGTCAGTTGCTTTTTTGATAGGCAATATGGCATTGCAGTACGGCGCATCCAGACTGCGCTCAAGCACCACTTCGGTAGTTATGCTGTCTGAAGTTGCCTTTGGTAGTTTGAGTGCGATTGCTCTAGGCGCGGCTGTTGTGGACACACGCACACTGATGGGTGGACTTTTAATCATCATCGCAGCAGCCTTGGCTGCGTTTGACGATTGAGAATAACTTATTTAAACCGCTTGTCTAGGCGGCCACGCAAAGCTCATGTCATCCCGTCCGTCCGTTAAATTCGGGTTGTAAGCGGGGTCGTTAAACAGCTTGTCACCCCAGCGCTTGCGCATGTAGCGCAGCTCTTTTTCGGCACGGCGCTGCTTTTCGGGTGAATTGTCTTGTCCGCGCGTGGCTGATTCATGATGAATCAATTCAGCATGAGGAGTCCAAATATTTCTGTAGCCAGCTTCGCCAAGTTTCAGGCAAAAATCAACATCGTTGAACCCAACAGCTAGCTCTTGGTCATTCAAACCACCGACTTGCTCAAACAAAGCCTTTTTAACCACCAAGCATGCACCCGTCACTGCTGAAAAGTTTTGCGTCAACAACGCTCTGCCGTTAAACCCGGTTTCACCTTTAGGCAAATGCTTATGCACATGCCGTGCCACACCGCCCACCAACACCATACCAGCATGCTGCAAGGTTTGGTTTGGGAACCACAGTCTGGCTCCCACCGCACCCACACCTGGACGTAAGGCATGAGCCACCATCTCTGTCAGCCAATCAACAGAAGACTCTCCCACTTCAATGTCATCATTGATCAAGCCTAAAACTTCACCTTTGGCGAATGTTGCGGCGTAGTTATTAAGCGCGGAGTAGTTAAATGCGTAGTTGTCGCGAATCACCCGAATTTTCGGATTTGTCGTCAGCTTTTTTAAGTAATCTAGCGTTTCGGACTGGTCAGAACCGTTATCCACCACCAAAATTTCATAATTTGGATAATTGGTTTTAGACAAAATGCTGTCTATGCACTGCCGCAGTAATGCCAAGTTGTTTTTGGTAGGAATAATCAAACTAACGAGTGACGGTACGGGCTGCACTGCTGGTAATTCGTACTTTATTTTTTGCAGAACGACTTTTTCAGTGTCTGCAACGATTTGACGGACATGCACCAAAACCTGCGGGATATGGTGAATTTGCAGAGGCTCTTTGCGCGCCATGGCGCGACAAATGAGCTCAAAACCACTGTCCAAGCCATTCACGAAACCACCCAACTCACGCACTAAACTGGTCTTGAAAAAGCACAAGTCTTGGGTGTAGTTTTGTGTAGAACCACTGCTAAGAAACAAGTCCAAATTCCAATCCGGCTTGAAGTCGGGTGCAGACCGCTCAGATTTGGGGGCAAGCTTGGTGGCTAAATTAGTTGTAATGAGCTTATCGCTATCGGTATAAATAATGTCACACTTTTTACCTTCAAATATGACATTAGCCGGCGTATTTGTTGCCTGAGCAGCTATTTTATTTGTAGCATTTAGCAACCCTATCCAATCACCATTTGCCTCATCAAAAGCCGCGCTAAGCAAACCTTGATCGGCTGGCGCATAAACCAGCTTGACACGTTGATCCACCGTCGCCATGCCATCCAAAACTTCACCCAAAGTAGCATCAAGCTGACTTGAAACAGCGATGCACAACTCCCATTTCGGGTAAATCTGTGCTTGGACTGAGGCGATTGATTCTTTCACCCAAGACGCATACCCAGGCACTTCAGATTTTTCAACCACCATCAGCAAAGAAAACAAGGGCGCGCCTGGCTGAGCTGCCAAACTTTGCGCTTGCCGTTGCAAAGCACCGAGTTCTTCCTCTGTCGGATTGTCATATCGGCGCAGCCACTCGACATAATCACTGCGGTCAAAGTCCTCTTCAGGAGCGGCTTGCCAAGCCTGCTTGATATCGTAATCATGGCGTTGCCAAGGCGGAACCAATGCAGCGGCCTCTGGTTTTTGAACCGCAAGCTCTACAAACTTTTGCCCACGTCGCCACGCCATCAAACGCCGAAGTGGCTTACTCAAACGCCAACTTGCAGAATTTTGATAGTCAGCGCTTACTGACTTGTAAATATTTTCAGTCGTTGTTGCTAAAAAATGGTCTCGCTCGGCTTGCACATGTGCCAGCTCGGTTTTAGCACGATTTTTAGCAACTTCCATTTGATGCAAGTCATGCTCAAGTTGGTCAATCCGTAACTCCTGTTCAGCCAAGCGTGGATCAATCGGCTTATAGGGCAGCAAATCAGCAGGTCGCCAATCGCCTTGTTCGTTTAACCAAGGCTCAATCTCACGTTTGGTGAGATAGTAGCCGGCAGCACTCAAAGTGTTTTCTAAAAACTGCAGCCGGGTGAACCTGCGACCACTGCCATGGTTGGCGACATGCGGGGTGGCATCTAACCAAGCCAGCAGAGTCTTACATACTGTTTCCTCGCTCCATTGCGCAACGCTTGCAGTTTGTTTTAAGCACT
>JBEGUP010000225.1:0-3716 GCA_041178825.1 Pseudomonadota bacterium
AGCTATTTCGGGCTGTTGTTGTCAATCGCGGCTCTTGGCTACGGTGCATGGGTGGTTTTTGATTACTTTTGGTTTGGTGCGGATACGCCAGGCTACGCCACCATTGTGGTTGGCATGATGTTTTTAAGTGGTATTCAACTGATGTCGATTGGCATTTTGGCCGAGTACGTTGGACGTATTTACGAGGAAGTCAAACAACGACCTACTTATTTGCTGCGCTCAAGAGTTGGCAAGGGCTTAGATATTCAATGAGTTCAGGTCTGTGGTTTTTTAGCGTTGCGGGGGCGGCAGGACTCACGCATTTAGCCGTTTTTTTCTTGATTGAACATTTTTTACCCTCCGTTTTGCCAGAAATAGCTAATTTTTTAGCGTTTTGTGTGGCTTTTTCCGTCAGTTTCATGGGACACAGAAACCTCAGTTTCAGCGACACCACCAGCTCCGTACAGCAAAGTTTGCAGCGATTTGTGATCACGTCCATCGCGGGATTTATCTGCAATGAGATCGTTTTTAGCCTAGCCATTCGCATACTCGGATGGCCAAATTGGTTAGCGTTGTTTTGTGGATTTGCCGTTGCAGGTGGGCAAACTTATCTTTTAAGCCGTTTTTGGGCTTTTCATCGGCAGTAAACTGACCTGAGCTTGCGCTAAATCTTCTACAAGGGCGTCACTGCACAGGTAATCAAACTCCCAAAGTCGGGCTGTGGCGATGTCATCTTGCACATCACCCATGTCTGATGCGCCACAGGCAGGGTGGCACATGATGATGCAGCCTTGGGTCGACATTTCGAGCCACTGCTGCATGCGTTGGCTGTAGCTGATTACATTGTCAAAATTATAAATACCAAATAAGCCTGTAGCCGGCATAATATCTGCCTGAGCAGCTATCTTTTTAATAGCATTTGCACCCAATTTTGCAATCACTTTACTCTTAAAACCGCTTTGACCAGAGGGGTCTTGAGAGATGCGTAAATACGGTTTTTGCAACGCTGACAGTCCTGAATAACGGTTTGCCATCACCTCAATCAACGCCTCTCGAATGCCTTTGAACTGTTGAATATGCTGATGTCCATCAATATGACTGGGCGGCATTTTCCAAACCTGTTCAAAAGCATCAAGCTGGCGTTCAATCACCTCTTTTGCATGAACTTGGTTAAATCCACCGAGAACCGCTTTCAACATCGCTGCAGTCAAACTGTGACCGAAACCTGCTTCAATAGCAAACGGGCTGGTCCAGTCCAGATGTAAACCCACATCAATTTGATGCCTCACCTCAGCCAAAGCCGGAGCATCTGTCGCCCAACGTGGCGACAAGGTCATGGCGCTGGTGGCAGTGAGTCGCCCTTGCTGCGCCAAAGCAACGATGCCGCGCGACACGGCTGCGTTGAAGGCGAAGTCATCGGCATTGAGGATGAGGTGCTTCATCGCTGAATGACTAACTTCTGTTTAGTTTGCTGTTAGCTTGCTTTGAGCTGCAAAGCTGCCAACAATTTGCCATGAATACCGCCAAAACCGCCGTTGCTCATGCATACAATGGTATCGCCAGTTTGCACGGCTTGCATCACCTGGTTTAGCAATTCATCAATAGAATCAGCCACTTGCGCACGTTTTCCCATCACTGCCAAGGGTTCACGCGGATCCCAACCCAGACCGCCGCTGTGGCAAAACACCAAATCTGCGTCTTTCAGGCTGTCCGCCAACTGCGCTTTCATAACGCCCAGCTTCATGGTGTTGCTGCGTGGTTCTAGGACGGCAAGAATCCGACTCTTTTGCTTGGAACTTACCAACTGTTTAGCTAAACCATCCAAAGTCGTCGCAATGGCGCTTGGGTGATGCGCAAAATCGTCATACACCGTCACACCGGCTTCCGTTCCGCGCACTTCCATGCGGCGCTTGACGTTGACAAAGCTGGCCAGCGCTTCTGCGGCAATGCTTGGTGCAACGCCGACATGCTGCGCCGCTGCAATGGCTGCTAACGCATTATTTTGATTATGAACGCCCTGCAGCCGCCATATTACTTGCCCAAGCAGCTCTTGATTTAAGAGCACTTTAAAGTCGTCCGGGCTGCCTTGTGTGCGCCAGTTAGCTGTAGATGCAGCGTTTTCACCAAAGCTAACACGCTCGCTCCAGCAGCCCATGTCCAAAACGCGCTGCAAACTGGCCTCAGCACCGTTAAAAACCACGCGGCCCGAAGCGGGAACGGTGCGCACCAAATGGTGAAACTGGCGCTCAATTGCTGCCAAATTGTCAAAAATATCAGCGTGGTCGAACTCTAAATTGTTCAAAACTGCTGTTCTAGGGCGGTAATGGACAAATTTGCTGCGTTTGTCGAAAAATGCGGTGTCGTATTCATCCGCCTCAATCACAAAATACTTCTCGCCTAAACGAGCTGAAACGCCAAAGTTCAAAGGCACGCCACCCACTAAAAAGCCTGGCTTCAGCCCCGCGCACTCTAATATCCACGCCAGCATCGACGTTGTCGTCGTTTTACCGTGCGTACCTGCGACTGCCAGCACATGGCGACCTTGCAAAACGTTTTCAGCCAACCACTGCGGGCCGCTGATGTAGGGCGAGCTGGCGTCTAAAATCGCTTCCATCAGCGGAAACTTCGGCGTGCCGTCAGCGTTGTGAACACGGCTGACGACATTTCCAATAACGAAGACATCAGGCTTCAAAGCCAATTGCTCAGCGCCAAAGCCTTCAATCAAATCAATGCCTAAAGCGCGCAATTGGTCGCTCATGGGCGGGTACACGCCCGCATCGCAACCGGTAACTTTGTGCCCCGCTTCGCGGGCTAATGCCGCCACGCCACCCATAAAGGTGCCGCAAATGCCTAAAATATGAATATGCATGACTCTATTATCGCTGGCAATTTGGCCTCAGAAATCGCCATTTCAGCCGCCAGATTGGTGGTTGAAGAAGGTTTGGACTATGGCGCTGCCAAACTGCGAGCCGTGAAGCAGCTGGGTTTGCCTGCTAGGACGCAGTTACCCAGCCATGACGACGTGGAAGCGCAAGTGCGCGACTACATCGCCCTGTTTTGCGCCGACACACAGCCCCTAGAACTGGCTGCACTGCGCGAGCTAGCCCTTTTGTGGATGCAACGCATGGCTGATTTCAGACCTTATTTAGGCGGATCAGTGTGGCATGGCACGGCAACCAAGCTGTCGGACATCTATATTGCACTCTTTTGCGACGACCCTAAATCTGCTGAAATTGCCTTGATTGACCACCGTGCAGACTACATGACTCGATCCATCAAAGGCTTTGATGGCGGCATGGTTGAAGCGCTGAGTATCCACGCACCTTGCAAAGCCTTAAACACCGAGATTGGTGTGCACCTGATGATTTATGACTATGATGATTTACGTGGCGCTTTGAAACTAGACAACCAAGGGCGCAAACCGCGTGGAGATTTGATCGCTGTGGCTCAACTTTTATGAACGACTCATCTAAAACGCCCCATAAATCCCCCCTACAGCGCAGGCATGTTTTGACTGTTGGCGTTGCTGCCGCTGCCGCGCTTGCGGGTGCTGCTGTCGCTTATTGGCAAGATCAGAAACTTGCAACATCCGAAACCAGTGCGCCACAAAAGCCTGTTTCAGGTGATTTGACTGACCTTTGGCAAATGCAATTTGACACCCCAGATGGCAGCAAACTTGCCATGCAGTCGCTAAAAGGCAAACCGTTGCTCATCAATTTTTGGGCAACATGGTGCCC
>JBEGUP010000226.1:0-3707 GCA_041178825.1 Pseudomonadota bacterium
CGGCAGCGCGTAACAAAGGCTCGGCATCGGCTTTTTTGACGCCCTGCTCTGTCATCCAAGCCAAGGATTCGGACTCTTGCGGCCAAGTCAAGGTATGCGTTAAGCAGCGGCTGCGAATCGTTGGCAACAGCTGGTGCGCTGCTTCACTGGCGAGGACAAATTTCAAATCACCCGGCGGCTCTTCCAGCGTTTTGAGCAAGGCGTTTGCAGTGATGTGGTTCATGCGCTCTGCGGGGTAAACCAGCATGGCTTTGCCGCGTCCTCGGCCGGCGGTGCGCTGGGCGAATTCGACCGCGTCGCGCATGGCGTCGATGCGGATTTCTTTGCTGGGTTTGCGCTTTTTGTCGTCAATGTCGGCTTGTGCCTTCTCGCCTAGCGGCCAACCGAGTTCAATCATCACGGTTTCGGGCATCAAAATACAAAAGTCGGTGTGGCTACGCACATCAATGGCGTGGCAGCTGGTGCAGGAGTTGCATGCGCCAGCTTCAGTAGGCGCATCGCACAGCCAAGCACGAACGAGTTGCAATGCCAGCTCATACTGCCCCAAGCCCGATGGCCCTTGCAGTAGCCAAGCATGGCCGCGCTGTTTGAGCAGGTTTTGGGTTTGCGCGGCTATCCAAGGGGCGGGGGGCGTGGCGACGACTGCTTCAGTTTCACTCATCCCAAAAAGCCTTTAGATTTAACCGCAGCCAGCACGTCTACCCATACCGCTTCACGACTTTGGTTGGCGTTGATTTTGGCGAAGCGGACTGGATTCTCGTCCATGCGCTTTTGGTAGCCAGCGGCGACTTGGCGGAAGAATTCGACAGGCTGGGCTTCGAATTTGTCGGGTACACGGGCACCAGCGAGGCGTTGGGCGGCGATTTCGGACGGGAGATCGAACCATATCGTCAAATCTGGCTGTCTCAATTCAGTAATGCCATTTTTACCCTCGAAATCAGGATCTAGCCGGCGTATTTGTTGTGTAAACTGCTCCAATATTGATAGCGTTTTGAGATCAAATCCACGCCCTCCCCCTTGGTAAGCAAACGTCGCATCAGTAAAACGGTCGCACAGCACCACATCGCCTCGCGCTAAGGCGGGTTCTATGACTTGGTTCAAATGGTCGCGGCGGGCGGCAAAGACCAAGAACGACTCGGTCAGCGCATCCATCGCATCGTTCAAAATCAGTTGTCGCAGCTTTTCAGCCAAGGGTGTGCCGCCGGGTTCGCGGGTTTGGACAACCTTGTCTACGCCAAATTCAGCGTTGAATGCGCTGACCAAGGCATCAATATGCGTCGATTTGCCAGCGCCGTCTATGCCTTCGAAGCTGATGAAAAGTCCTTGATCGCGTGATTTCAACTTATTTACCCCGAATATATTTGTTCACAGCCCGATTGTGCTCTTCCAGCGTGTCGCTGAACTGGCTGGCGCCTGTGCCGTCGCCCTTGGCCACAAAATACAGGGCGCTGCTGGGTTTGGGCTGCACCGCTGCCAAAAGCGCGGCTTTGCCGGGCATGGCGATAGGTGTGGGCGGCAGGCCGGTGCGCTGGTAGGTGTTCCACGGGTTGTCGTCTGCCTTGGCTTTTAGCCAGTTGCCGTCGTATTCTTTGCCTTTGGCAGGGCCCGCGCCATAGGTCACCGTAGGGTCGGTTTGCAGCATCATGCCAATGCGTAGGCGGTTGTTAAACACACTGCCGACCATGGGGCGGTCGTCTGGGATACCGGTTTCTTTTTCGACAATGCTGGCTAATACCAAAGCCTCGTCCATGGATTTGAGCGGTGAATCATTGGCGCGCATCTCCCACGCGGCGTCTAAATGCTTGTTCATAGCTTGCATGGCGCTTTTTAAGACGACAAAATCGCTGTTGCCTTTAGTGTAGGTGTAGGTGTCGGGGAAAAAGCGACCTTCGGGTTTTAAGCCCGGTTTACCCAGCTTTTCCATGATAATTTCAGCACTAAGCCCCCGTGTTTCCTGCCTGAGGTTCTCTGCTTTTGATAGTGCTTGACGCAATTGATTAAACGTCCAACCCTCAACCAAAGTAACTGTTTTAAAGGCTTGGTCGCCACTGATCAACTTTTTTAGTAAGCTGCGCGGCGTGACGCCAGCCTCCAGCTCGTAACTGCCTGCTTTGATTTTGCGGGCATCGCCTGAGACGCGAAACCACAGTTGCAACAAATTGGGCTGGGTTTGCACGCCTGCCTCTACAAGCTGCTGAGCGACGGTTTTACCTTGCGCTGCCGTATTGGATTTGTCTAAGGTGAATTCGACCGTGGAATAAGCCAAATCTAAAGGCTGATTGACCCACCACGCCAGTGCGCCCGCACCTGCAGCGGCAAAAATTGCCAATAGCGCCGCAACGGTAAAAAGCCTCTTGAACATCAACAAATCGCCCTAAAAATAACAGTACACAGATAAAACCGACAGATGACGATGATAATTCACCTATGCAGCTAGAAAACTCAAAAACCTCACATTCAAGTTACCAATTACCCTCTGGCGTGGCGAAACTTGAGCATTTGGGCATCATTCGCGTCACAGGTGCGGATGCAGCATCATTTCTGCAAGGTCAGCTGACCAATGATGTGGCATTGTTGCCCATGAATGAGTCGCGTTTGGCGGCATTTTGCTCAGCCAAGGGGCGGATGCAGGCGTCCTTCACCATTTACAAGCGCCCTGCCATTGATGCCACGCAAACCACCCCAGATATTTACATGGTCTGCAGCCGCGACATTTTGGCAGCTACTTTGAAGCGTTTGAGTATGTTTGTGATGCGGGCGAAGGCAAAGTTGACGGATGTGACAGATGAATACAACATCTTTGGATTGACCGGAAATACTATAAATTTAATAGCTACTGAGGCAATAAATACGCCGGCTACAGTCATATTTTATGCATCCACAGTGATTGCACTTCACCCTGCTTTGGGTCAAACCCGTGCGTTGTGCATCACGCCCGTTGGTGATACCGCACCTGCTGGTGAAATACTGTCTGCAGAGCTTTGGAACTTGGGCGAAGTTCACGCTGGCATCGCCACCATCACTGCGCCTATTGTCGAAGCTTTTGTGCCGCAAATGCTGAATTACGAATCTGTAGGCGGAGTCAATTTCAAAAAGGGTTGCTACCCTGGGCAAGAGGTGGTGGCGCGGAGTCAGTTTCGGGGTACGCTAAAACGACGTGCTTATGTTGTGCAGATTGACGCTACCAATTCTCAACCCTTTGTTTCACAAGAGATTTTTCACGAATCAGATGCTGAACAGCCCTGCGGTATGGTGGCGCAAGTTGCGGCTAATCCAAACGGTGTCTATTCAGCCATTGTTTCTATGCAAACATCTGCTGCAGATGTCGGCAAGCTGACTTTGGGGTCGGCAACGGGTGCAAACATTACTTTGCTGCCGCTACCCTACCCGTTGTTAGAAGATATATGACCCCCCCCCCCGTTCGGTTTGAGATTTACAATTTTTTCACCATCTCAATATGCGGCATGCCTTCGTCGTCAAAAGGTTCGCCTTGTGCTGTAAATCCCTGTTTTGCATAGAAATTTTGTGCATTCCATTGTGAGCCAAGCTTGACCTGCTCGTCCCCCCGCGCTTTTGCTGCGGCAACAAGGGTGCTGAGAATGTCTCTACCCAGTTTAGATCCACGCATCACACGATGCACCGCCATACGACCAATTTTGCTAGTTTTGACGCCATCTACCAAACTGGTTGGTAGTAAGCGACCTGTA
>JBEGUP010000227.1:0-3691 GCA_041178825.1 Pseudomonadota bacterium
GCAGGATCAATCAAGCCTGCGAATGTTTCACGCAGATCAAAAATACTTTGTGGAAAAGCGCTGTTTAAAGCCAGCCAAACATCATGCTTGCCAGCATTTCTTGCCATGGCAAGCGCCAAAGACAACGAATATCGCCCAATGCCCCTGAAACGGCTGTCACACTGCGCGCCCTGTAAGTCAATGACGATACGCATCAATCGTTTCCTTTGCTAGGCGCTGCTGTGTGCGTAGGGATAGATGTACTCAGCGCTGTGTAAATACGCATGGCGCGCGGCGCAAGTGCAATGTCTTTCCAGACCAGCCGGTACAAGCGGTTTTTGAGCTCGGGTGAGGTATTGAGCACCGTTAAAACACTGCGTTTGATCCAAGGCCTACGCAAAGCCGATTTGCCAATTTTGATAACGCCAGGCTTTAATCTATGCTTAAGACTTGAAATCAGCCTACCTTCTGAAACGACAGCTTTAGCGCGTTGCAAAAACGACGATTTGACAATAGCCTGTTCGGCTTGGACTTCATTGGTTTTCAATGGTGGCACGTTGTTTTGATGATACTAAGGACTGCTGGAGGTGCGAACTATAATTAATACAATTTACAGCACATAGCGCTCAAATATACAACATGAACCCCCACGCAGCGCACCCGACGACCCTCACAGCCATGCTGCGTAGCTTATGGGTTAATCGCGTACTTATTTTGCAAATGAGCCGTCGTGAGGTGCTGGGTCGTTACAAAGGTTCAATCATGGGCCTGTTGTGGTCGTTTTTGAACCCTCTGTTCATGCTAGTGGTGTATACCTTCTTTTTTGCTGTCGTCTTTAAGTCACGTTGGGGCGCTACACCAGCAGGTACTGAAGAAAGTAAAACGCTTTTTGCGGTACTTCTATTTGTCGGCATGATAGTTCATGGACTTTTTGCAGAGGTCTTGAACCGAGCTCCTCATTTGATTTTGGGCAATGTGAATTACGTCAAAAAAGTTGTCTTTCCGTTGGAGATATTGCCTGCCATCAGCATGGGAACTGCACTTTTTCATAGCTTCGTCAGCGTGATAGTTTTGCTACTTGTATTTTTTGCAACGAATGGCTATGTTCATTGGACGTCGGTGTTTTTTCCATTGATATTGATTCCCTTGGTGATATTCACAGTCGGTTTGGCTTGGATATTGGCTTCGTTGGGTGTTTTTGTTCGCGACGTTGGGCAGTCAATTGGACTGGGTATGACGGTCATGTTGTTTTTATCCCCCGTTTTCTATCCTGTTTCCGCGCTGCCTGAGTCCATGCGCCCGTGGATGCTGGCTAACCCTTTGACCTTCATCATTGAGCAAGCCCGCGTCGTGCTAATTTGGGGGCAGCAACCCAATTGGATTGGTTTGCTGATTTATACCGTCGTGGCAACTTTCGTTGCATGGTTGGGCTATGTGTGGTTTCAAAAGACTCGCAAAGGTTTTGCAGATGTCCTGTGAGTTAAACAACAAGCCTGTAACAAGCCTTAAGTATGAGTAATGACATCGCCATCAGCGTTAAAAACCTGAGTAAGTGCTACGAAATTTACAGTAGTCCAAGCAGCAGGCTAAAGCAATTTATTGTGCCCAAGCTAAAACAATTACTGGGTAAAAAATCTGTCAACTATTACCGCGAGTTTTGGGCTTTAAGAGACATTTCTTTCGAAGTCAAACGCGGTGAAACTGTTGGCATCATTGGTAGCAACGGCTCTGGCAAGTCTACTTTGTTGCAAATGATTTGCGGAACATTGACACCCACAACAGGTACAGTGCAAACCTATGGTCGAGTTGCTGCTTTGCTTGAATTAGGTGCCGGTTTCAATCCAGAATTTACGGGGCGTGAAAACGTCTACCTCAATGCAACAGTTTTGGGCTTGAGTATTGAAGAAATCGATGCGAGGTTTGAAGCCATTGCTGCTTTTGCTGATATCGGTGAGTTCATTGATCAGCCCATCAAAACCTACTCAAGTGGCATGAGCGTGCGCCTCGCGTTTGCCGTGCAGTCGCAAATCGACCCAGACATTTTTATTGTGGACGAGGCTTTGTCTGTAGGTGACGCCAAGTTTCAAGCCAAATGCTTCGACAGACTGCGACAGCTAAAAGAAAACGGAACATGCATCTTGCTCGTTACTCACTCAAGCGAGCAAATCGTTTCGCACTGCACGCAAGCCATTTTGTTAAGCAAGGGTGTACAACTTGAAACGGGCAAACCTAAAGATGTTGTGAATCGGTATCTCGACTTATTGTTTGGTAAAGAAAAAGTAGCCATAGCAAACGTTGATACTGAAAAACCAGACGCTGATACTCAAACTGTCTTGCAAGCAGAAGACTACTCTTTAAGCTCGACTGGTGATAAATTTTCGATGCGACCTGGCTACAATCCGCATGAATACCGTTGGGGCGATGGCACTGCAACTATTCTCGATTACTTTTTGGCAGCAGACAACGCACACTATCCATCAGCTGTGAGCACTGGTCAAAGCATCACTTTAGCTCTTACAGTTCAATTACTCAAAGACTTTCATCGTCCGATTCTTGGCATTACCATCAAAACTAAAGAAGGCGTCACCGTCTATGGCGCCAACACTGAAACCCTAGGCTGCAAAGCTTTTGGTGAAGCGGGTAGCATGGGCTCAGTCATTCAAGTCGTCGCGGCATTTAAATGTAACTTGGCAGCTGGTGATTACTTCATATCTTTAGGTTTAGCTAGCAAACACGGTGAAGAAGTTATTCCGCATGACAGGCGCTACGACTCCATCCATTTACAAGTGCGTCCGAACGATCAATTCTTCGGACTTGCCAACTTAGCCTTAACCATGCAAGCAAAAAAAATAAGCTCATGAAAACTTTACTTCAAGATTTAGGCTATGTGCTAGATGCCGATATCCATGTTTGGCGCAGCCCTAGTTACCAAGGCATCGCGTATAACGATGGCGACGAAATCGAAACGCGTATTTACAACATCATTAAAAACGCAACAGATATAACGACCCTATCTACAGAGCTGCGTCAGCATTGCACAGACTGGCCTTCCCAGTACCATTTAACCAGTGCACGTGCCAACATCATGCGCCCGTTTGAGCAAACGCTAAAAGGTGCAAGCGTATTAGAAATTGGGGCGGGTTGCGGTGCGATATCGCGCTTTTTGGGTGAATGCGGTGCAAACGTCTTGGCCTTGGAGGGCAGCCCACGCCGCGCATCTATCGCCCGTTCGCGCACACGTGACCTAGACAATATAGTTGTTCTGACCGAAAAATTTGACCAATTTAGAAGCCAACATCAATTCGACGTCGTCACCCTGATTGGTGTTTTGGAATACGCCAATTTATTTACACCAGGCGACAATGCTGCTTTGTCCATGTTGCAGCGCGTTAGGCAACTTCTCAAACCAGAAGGCAAGCTTATTATCGCCATTGAAAACCAGCTAGGTTTGAAATACTTTGCAGGCGCACCTGAAGACCATTTCGGCAAACCCATGGTGGGTATTGAAGGTCGCTACGGTAAAAATCAAGCACAAACATTTGGGCGCCCCGCGCTGACCAAGTTGCTGCAACAAGCAGGCTTTGAAACTTCGCAGTTTTTAGCGCCATTTCCAGATTACAAACTACCCTCTTCCATCGTTACTGAAGCAGGGTTTAAGCATCCGCATTTTGATGCAGCTGCTTTTGCCACGCAAAGCGTCAAGCGTGACCCG
>JBEGUP010000228.1:0-3682 GCA_041178825.1 Pseudomonadota bacterium
GGCATGACGATTTATGACCTGTGTCACATTGGTCACGCCCGTATGATGATGGCGTTTGACGTGGTGCAGCGCTGGCTCAAGGCTGGTGGATTAAAAGTAACTTATGTGCGAAATATCACAGATATTGACGACAAAATCATCAAACGCGCCCTAGAACGCGGCATCACCATCCGTGCGTTGACCGACGAAATGGTCGCCGCCATGAACCAAGACATTGGCGCTTTGCACATTGAAACGCCGACGCATGAACCCCGCGCAACTGAGTTTGTGCCGCAAATGCTGAGCATTATCAAGACTTTAGAGCAAAAAGGCTTGGCTTACCAAGCGCCTAGCGGTGACGTTAATTTCTCAGTCCGTGGCTTTGCTGGTTATGGCAAGCTGTCAGGTAAATCTGTCGATGAATTGCGCGCAGGTGAGCGTGTGGCGGTTTTAGAAGACAAAGAAGACCCCTTGGATTTCGTATTGTGGAAATCAGCCAAACCCACTGAGCCTGAAGATGCCAAATGGGCAAGCGACTACGGCGCTGGCCGCCCAGGCTGGCACATTGAGTGCTCGGCCATGAGCTGCGCGATGCTGGGCGAAACATTTGATATTCATGGCGGCGGCGCAGATTTGCAGTTTCCGCACCATGAAAATGAAATCGCCCAAAGCGAAGGCGCGAACGGCAAACCCCTAGCTAACTATTGGATTCATAACGGTTTTGTGCGGGTGGACAACGAAAAAATGTCCAAAAGTTTGGGCAACTTTTTCACGATTCGTGAAGTTTTGGCTAAATACGATCCTGAAACAGTGCGTTTCTTCATCGTCCGTGTGCATTACCGCACCGGCTTGAACTACAGCGACGCGCATTTGGACGATGCTCGAGCCTCATTGAAGCGTCTTTATACAACTTTAGATTCGGTGAAGCCTGCTGAGATCACTATCGATTGGAGCGATTCGTATGCGGCTAGATTCAAAGCAGCGATGGATGAAGACTTTGGTACCCCAGAGGCGGTAGCCGTGTTGTTTGAATTGGCAACCCAAGTGAACAGCACCAAATCAGTGCAACTGGCGGGTCTGTTAAAAATGCTAGGCGGTATTTTGGGTTTGCTGCAAAATGACCCCATCAACTTTTTACAATCTGGCACGGTTCATGCGGTTGACACAGCTCAGATAATGCTTAGGATAACTGAGCGCAACGATGCCAAAAAAGCCAAAAACTTTGCTTTAGCCGATGCGATTCGAAATGATTTGCTCGCGCAGGGCATCGTGTTAAAAGATTCGCCAACAGGAACGACGTGGGAAACGGTTTAAACATGTATTTAGCCACTAAAAATGCATCAAATATGCCTATAGCCAGCGTATTTGCTGCCTAAGTAGCTATTAAAAATATAGCAAAAATAGAATCATGTCGTCTGTTATCGCCACTGTATTTGTCCCTGACTATTGGCAAGATGCTTGTAAGCACCTGAGCAAGAAAGACCGCGTCATGAAGCGCCTGATCGCGCAGTTTCCAAACGTGTCCTTGAGCTCACGCGGCGATGCCTTCACCACCTTGGCACGCAGCATCGTGGGGCAGCAAATCTCAGTCAAAGCGGCACAAACTGTTTGGGACAGATTCGCGCTTTTGCCTAAAAAAATGGTGCCCGCGCAGGTGCTGAAACTCAAAATAGATGACATGCGGGCGGCGGGTTTGAGTGCCCGCAAGATTGAGTATTTGGTCGATTTGGCGATTCATTTCGACTCGGGCGCTATCAGTAGTGACATCATGAAAACGATGGATGACGAAGCCATCATCGCTGAGTTGGTTGCCATTCGCGGCATTGGCCGCTGGACGGCGGAGATGTTTTTGATGTTTTACCTGATGCGGCCCAATGTGCTGCCATTGGACGATATTGGGCTGATCAACGGCATCAGCAAGGGTTATTTTTCGGGCGAAGCGGTCAGCCGCAGCGATATTCGCGAAGTAGCAGCAGCATGGGCTCCCTATTGCAGCGTCGCAACTTGGTATATTTGGCGGTCGCTAGACCCCGTGCCTGTAGCGTATTAAGCCTAGCTTATTGAACTTGACTGAAAATAACGACACAAATCCAAATAAGAGAAATAAGAGGACTGACACTTGGCTAAAAAAACATTTCTAGACTTTGAATCACCGATTGCCGAGCTAGACGCCAAAATTGAAGAGCTACGCTATGTGCAAACCGAGTCTGCGGTTGATATTTCGACAGAAATCGACCAATTGGCCAAGAAAAGCCTGCAGCTGACCAAAGACATCTACAGTGATTTGACGCCGTGGCAAATCACCAAAATCTCGCGCCACCCTGAGCGTCCGTACACCATGGACTACATCAACGACATCTTCACAGATTTTGTTGAAATGCATGGCGACCGACATTTTGCGGACGATTTGAGCATTGTGGGTGGCTTAGCGCGCTTCAACGGCGCGGCTTGCATGGTTATTGGGCAACAAAAAGGCCGTGATACAAAAGA
This sequence comes from Pseudomonadota bacterium, assembly GCA_041178825.1. Lineage (GTDB taxonomy): Bacteria > Pseudomonadota > Gammaproteobacteria > Burkholderiales > Burkholderiaceae_C > Aalborgiella. Next base: position 2,470 of record JBEGUP010000228.1, read on the forward strand.
GCGCGCCATGCGTAACTTTGGCATGAGCAAGCCCGAAGGCTACCGCAAAGCCCTGCGTTTGATGAAGACGGCTGAAAAATTCAAGCTACCCGTTTTCACTTTTGTCGATACTCCCGGTGCTTACCCAGGCATTGATGCCGAAGAGCGCAGCCAGTCCGAAGCGATTGGGCGTAATATTTTCGAAATGGCGCAGTTGGAAGTGCCGATTATCACCACCATCATTGGCGAAGGCGGCTCTGGCGGCGCGCTGGCAATTTCAGTGTGCGACCAGTTGGTGATGCTGCAGTACGCGGTTTACTCCGTCATCAGCCCAGAAGGTTGCGCCTCCATTTTGTGGAAAACCTCTGAAAAAGCCGAAATGGCAGCTGATGCGCTGGGTATCACCGCGCACCGCTTGAAGGCTTTGGGCATTGTTGACAAAATTGTCAACGAACCCGTGGGCGGCGCACACCGCGACCATAAGCAAATGACAGCGTTTTTGAAGCGTGCTTTGGTTGATGCGTACCGCCAAGTGAGCGATTTGAAGACCAGTGAACTGTTGGACAGACGCTACGACCGTTTGCAAAGCTACGGTAAATTTTCTGACATCAAGGCGGACGCCAAGTCTGAAAGATCGGAAAAATCTGACAAATCGGCCAATAAATCGAGTCAAAAGTGATAGCAAGTTAGGAACTATTGGCCTTGTTAAGTACCATAGTGATATGAGTCATCGTTTTTTCCAGTTCTTAGCTGCTTCTGTTGCCATCTGCTGTGGTTTGATATCCACTTCCGTTTCAGCACGCACCTTGTTCATTGATTTCAACAATGCGGAAAGTGAAATAGCTGTTTTCAAGCAAAGTCATCAGGGCGTTTCATCTGAAGTTGTGGTTGTTCCGACCTACCAACGCATCACCCGCAAGCAGCGCTTGCATATCGTGAAAGTTAACGAAGCGATTGAGGCTTTCACCGTGAAGTTGCAAGATTGCGCCGTTGCCTCCAAACGAGACATCAAGTGCGATAGCTATTACGACAAAATCTATAGCCTAGAGCAAGAGCGAGAAAAAACAACGGCCTACTACAGTGCTGAAGACTTGAAAAAAGAGCTCATGGCTTTGATTGACGACAAAAAAGCTGTGCCTTTTGACATGGTGGTTATTTCGGGTCACCATGAGCAAGGCTTTTATCGTGGCGAGTTGACCGATGCCAAAGTCAAAGAATTTGTCGACATGATGGA
>JBEGUP010000229.1:0-3956 GCA_041178825.1 Pseudomonadota bacterium
TAACAATTTTGATTTACTAGCCATGACAGCCGCTGGCGTTGTTGGGACGAATGCGCCCGATACTTTGACCGAAACCACCGCTGATTTCGGCTTTGCACTGTTGATGGCAACCGCCAGACGCGTGACGGAAAGCGAGCATTTTTTGCGCGCTGGCCAGTGGAAAAGCTGGCGGTTTGACATGTTTGCAGGCAGCGAGGTGCACGGCAGCACCTTGGGCATCATCGGTATGGGCAAAATTGGGCAGTCAATAGCTAAGCGCGGTGCTTTTGGCTTTGGTATGCGGGTGATTTACAACAACCGCTCGCGTTTGGACGCCGCGACAGAGTCCGCGTGCCAAGCCCGTTTTGTGAGCAAAACTGAGTTGTTGCAAACGGCAGACCATGTCATGCTTGTCGTGCCGTATTCTGCTGAATCGCATCACACCATTGGCGCGGCTGAGTTGGCTTTGATGAAGCCAACGGCGAATTTGATCAACCTTGCTCGCGGCGGCATTGTGGACGATGCGGCTTTGGCTGTGGCGCTTAAAAGCAAACAAATCGCCGCTGCAGGGCTGGATGTGTTTGAGGGCGAGCCAAGTGTTCACCCAGATTTGCTGACCGTGCCGAATGTCGTCCTCACACCCCATATCGCCAGCAGCACTGTGCCCACGCGCATGGCGATGGCAAGCAAGGCGGTGGATAATTTGGTCGGGTTTTTGCTGCATGGCAAAGCGGTTTCAGCGCTAAATTAATCGACACACTAAGCTGTTTTTATATCCAGTAATTGGTAAAATAAACAGTAGAATCGACGCATGGAAACTTCGAACTTAAACCCTGCTGTCGTCATCTGGCTTTTCATCGGCCTCGCCGCCATCAATATTGTCATTTTGGTGTGGTTCGCCGTGCGTCGCGGCGATAAGCATGCCACTGAAGCTACTGTGCAAAGCAAGGTAGAGCTTTTAGGTGCGGTGTCCAGCGCATCAGAGCGGCTTGAGCGTGAACTGCGCCGTGAAATCACCGAGTCATCCCGTGGTGGCAGGCAAGAGTTGACGCAGAGCTTTGGCGCGTTCCAGCAAGCCGTGGTACTGCAAAGCGGCGAAGCCTTTCGCACGCAAAACATGCAGATTGACGCACTCACCGTGCAATCTAGCCAACAACTTGCCGCGTTGCAAAAAACATTGGCAGATACTTTGACAACACAGCTGCAAAGTTTGAGCGAATCCAACGCCCGCCGTATGAACGAGGTGCGCGCGACCATGGAAAAGCAGCTCACCCAACTGCAAACCACCAATTCCGCCAAGCTCGACGAAATGCGTGCCACGGTGGACGAAAAACTACAAAATACCCTGCAAGCTCGTTTGGGTGAAAGTTTCAAGCAAGTGGCGGATCGCCTTGAGCAAGTTCACAAAGGCTTGGGCGAGATGCAAACGCTGGCGCAGGGCGTGGGCGATTTGAAGCATTTGCTCACCAATGTCAAAACACGCGGTATTTTTGGCGAAGCACAGCTGGCCAGTTTGCTGGAGCAGGTGTTCACGGTTGATCAATACGGCGCACAAATCGCGACCAAGCCGGGCAGCAAAAACGTGGTGGACTTTGCCATCAAACTGCCAGGTAAATCCCATGATGGCCAGCCACTGTGGTTGCCGATCGACGCCAAGTTTCCCAACGAAGATTATGAACGTCTCTTGGATGCACAAGCCAACGCGGATGTGTTGGGCGCTGAGGCAGCAGGCAAAGCGTTGGAGTTACGGATTCGTTTAGAAGCAAAATCTATATCTGAAAAATACATAGAGCCGCCATACACCACTGATTTCGCGATTTTATTTTTACCCACCGAGGGTCTTTATGCTGAAGTGCTACGTCGCCCAGGGTTGATGGAAGTTTTGCAGCGCGAGCACCGCATCACCTTGGCGGGACCGACCACTCTGCTGGCCATGCTTAGCTCGCTGCAAATGGGTTTCAGAACGCTGGCCTTAGAAAAACGCTCCAGTGAAGTGTGGCAAGTTTTGGGTGCGGTGAAAACTGAATTTGGTAAGTTTGGCGATGTTTTGTCAAAAGTTAAAAGCCAAGCGCAAACAGTTGTCAATACCTTAGACCAAGCTCAGACACGTAGCAATGTGATGCACAGGGCTTTGCGAAGCGTAGAGGCTTTGTCAGATGAGCAAACCGTCAAAGTATTGCCAACACACCCTACGGACAATGAAGATGGTTAATTGGTTGAGGAATGCGATGGTTTTTTCAGTGGTTGCTTGTGCGGCCCTGTATGTGGTCGTTTATATAGCCCTTAGCCAGCGAGCTTACGCTTTTAGCAAAAATGCTGACAAGTTGTCGTTGATGTCTACCCCTACAGCTGTTGTGTTGGGTAACAGGGCAAAAACCAAAGGGATTCCCAATATTTGTATGACGGGAAGGGTAGACAAAGCCATGGCGTTGTTAAACCAATATGGTGGAACTACCTTGCTGCTATCCGGTGGCGTAGACCCAGTAGAGGAAAGTTTTGAGTCACAAGTGATGGCTAATCACGCGCTGAGTAATGGTTTTTTGGGCCATGTTATTCAAGAAAAAGCATCAACAACGACCTTTGAAAATATAAAATTTACAAAACCACTGCTTAACGATACAGGGGCTAAAACCGTTGTTATCGTGTCAGAGCCGCATCATTTGTGGCGCGCCAGTTTGCTAGCACGTGGTCAAGGCCTTCATAAACAGTTTGATTTGCATTTTGTGGCTGCCAAAACTGAGTGCTGGCACGTTCAAGGTATGTTCTCTGTCGGTGCTGTCCGAGAACCCCTTGCCTTGATTAAAAACTACTTACAGGGGCGTTATTAGTAAGCGTTAAAACACTTGTATTTAAGATAATTTATAAAACGCTTTAATCGTTGCCCATGCTACTTGCGGGTCGTCGGTATAGGTAAACAAGTCCAAATCTTCTTTGGAAATTGTGCCTTCTTCAACCATCACGTCAAAATTGACCAAGCGCTTCCAGTAATCTGTGCCAAATAAAACAATTGGTACGGGTTTCACTTTACGTGTCTGTACCAAGGTCAAGACTTCAAACAACTCATCCAAAGTACCCATGCCACCAGGAAATGCCACCAAGGCTTTGGCGCGCATCATGAAGTGCATTTTTCGTAGCGCAAAGTAATGAAATTTGAAGCACAAGCTGGGCGTGATGTATGGATTACCACTTTGCTCGTGCGGAAGCGCAATGTTCAATCCGACCGTGAGCGCTCCGATGTCATGTGCACCACGGTTAGCCGCTTCCATAATACCAGGCCCTCCGCCAGTGCAAATATACAAGCGGTCTTTTTCCGGTTTGCGTGCACCATATCCAGCTACCAAACGCGAAAATTGCCTCGCTAAATCGTAATACTTCGCGTTGCTTACTTGCTGAGCTGCTTTGGCAATCGCTGCAGCATCACCGCTTGCGATGGCCGCAGCCTGCGCTTTAAACGCATCTTCTGGTGCAGCAAACCGCGCACTGCCAAAAACCACGACTGTGTTTTCAATGCCAAGCGCTTGCATCTCTAACTCTGGCTTTAGCATTTCTAGCTGCATCCGCAAACCGCGTGTTTCACGACGCAACAAAAATTCTGGATCCGCAAAAGCGAGACGGTAGGCATCCGCTTCAAGTGGATTACCTTCGTTGGCGTGATGTTGCAGTTCTGCCCAAGCACAAGGCTGGAGTCTTTGAGATCTTGTGTGTTTTGCATTGGGTGATGGTTTTTTTAGTTCTCTTCAAAATAGTCAGAATCGATACGTTTGACCACGTAAGATGCTGATGCAGCGACCCCAACATCAAAATCGATCATCAACGTAGATAAAGCTTTGCCGTCAAGAAGAACAACTTTTGTGTCAATTCGAGACGCATAGTCAATTGCTTCAGCCGTGTACCACGAAGTAGTGATGAAGACACCTTTCCTAGCTCGTTGACCCTGAAGTGCTCCAACAAACTTTTGGATTTCAGGCCTTCCAACA
>JBEGUP010000230.1:0-3649 GCA_041178825.1 Pseudomonadota bacterium
TTTCTCCCTGTTTTGGTGCATTGATTATTCAAAGCAAATCAAGCATGAATATAGACTGATGAATTTGTAAATTTACTTAAAAAACTTACTGACATTTATTACAGCTGTTTTTTTGTACAGTTTGTAGCGTAACCCTTTTTTAGCATCTCTGCAAGCCTTGAATTCGTTTTTTGCGACTGATGGCGCACTAAATTGGCACGTAACCTGCTTTATTGATGCATCATTTTGATAAAGGAGAACCCATGAAACTTGTAACTGCCATCATCAAACCCTTCAAGTTGGACGAAGTGCGTGAAGCGCTCTCCGCGATTGGGGTGCAAGGCATCACCGTGACTGAAGTTAAAGGCTTTGGCCGCCAAAAAGGTCACACCGAGCTGTACCGTGGCGCGGAATATGTGGTCGACTTTTTGCCAAAAGTCAAAATCGAAGCCGCCGTTAGCGCTGCTTTGGTGGACCAGGTGATTGAAGCGATTGAAACCGCCGCCCGTACCGGAAAAATCGGCGACGGCAAGATTTTTGTCTACAACTTAGAGCAAGTCGTTCGTATTCGCACTGGCGAAACTGGCAAAGAAGCACTTTAAGCCTGTAACTCAACATTAAATATATCTTGTAAGAGAGACTCACACCATGAAAAAATACCTCCTCCCCCTCAGCTTAGGCCTAGGCCTGTGGCTGACCAGTAACTTTGCGATGGCACAAGCCGCGCCTGCAGCGGCTACGGCTGCACCTGCCGCTGTGACGGCAACTGCTGAGGCGGCCAAGCCTGCTGATGCTGCAAAACCAGCAGAAGCAACTGCCGCTGTAGCTGCGCCAGCGGCTGCCGCCGCAGCGCCTGAGGCTCCCGCAGCGGCTGCTGCTGCACCAGCGCCCGTGCCTAACAAAGGCGACACCACTTGGATGATGGTTTCAACTTTGCTCGTTATTTTGATGACGGTTCCAGGTTTGGCGTTGTTCTACGGCGGTTTGGTGCGTAGCAAAAACATGCTGTCTGTGTTGATGCAAGTGATGGTCACCTTCTCGCTCATCGTGGTACTTTGGGTGATTTACGGTTACAGCTTCGCGTTTACTGAAGGCAATCAATTCATTGGCGGCACTGACCGTTTGATGATGAAGGGCGTTTGGGACAATGTTGCAGGCACTTTTGCCAATGCAGCTACTTTTAGCAAGGGTGTTTACATTCCTGAAATCGTGTTTGCGGCGTTCCAAGCAACTTTTGCTGGTATCACTTGCTGTTTGATCGTGGGTGCTTTCGCTGAGCGTGCTAAGTTCTCTGCTGTGCTGGCTTTCATGGTCTTGTGGTTCACATTCAGCTATTTGCCAGTGGCGCACATGGTATGGTTCTGGATGGGTCCTGATGCCTACGCCAGCAAAGAAGTGGCTGATGCAATGAATGCTAAAGCTGGTATGTTGTGGCAAATGGGTGCGCTGGACTTCGCAGGCGGTACCGTTGTGCACATTAACGCTGCTGTTGCTGGTATTGTTGGTGCGTTCATGATTGGCAAACGCGTCGGTTATGGCAAGGAGTCTATGACGCCTCACAGCTTGACTTTGACGATGGTTGGCGCTGCACTCTTGTGGGTGGGCTGGTTTGGTTTCAATGCTGGCTCAGCTTTGGAAGCTAACGGTTTTGCAGCTTTGGCATTTATCAATACCTTCGTAGCTGCCGCTGCCGCTGTGTTGGCATGGTGTATGGCTGAGGCCTTGCACAAAGGCAAAGCCTCCATGTTGGGTGCGGCCTCTGGTGCAGTGGCAGGTTTAGTTGCTATCACACCAGCAGCAGGTAACGTCGGCGTGGGTGGTGCTTTGATTATTGGTGCTATCGCTGGCTTCTTGTGCCTGTGGGGTGTCAGTGGCTTAAAGAAGCTGATTGGTGCGGACGACTCTTTGGACGTGTTTGGCGTTCACGGTGTTGGCGGTATTGTGGGTGCTTTGCTCACAGGCGTGTTTGCCTCCCCATCTTTGGGTGGCCCGAGCGCCATGGGCGACTGGGTGACAGCAACCATGTTGTCAGTTGACGCTTACAGCATTTCCACACAGGTGATGACGCAGCTCAAAGCCGTGTTGGTGACCATTGTTTGGTCAGGCGTGGTTTCTGTGATTGCTTACAAGTTGGTTGACTTGGTCATCGGCTTGCGCGTTCCAGAAGAAGAAGAGCGCGAAGGCTTGGACATTACCTCTCACGGTGAAACAGCTTACAGCCGTTAATTCTTAATGGTTCAAATTTAGTCTCCCTGACCGCAATTAGATTAGCTAACTCGGTCTTTCAAAAGCCCACAGTGATGTGGGCTTTTTTTTTGCTTATGTATATACTTGGTTGTATGAATATTTGGAAAAAACTTGTCTCAGTTGATATCTTGACCAAAGCCCATATTGATACGGCTGTTGACCGTTTGGGCATGGAATTTTTGGAGGTGGGCGATGACTTCATTCGCGCCCGCGTGCCGGTAGACAAACGCACCCAACAGCCTTACGGCTTGCTGCACGGCGGCGTGTCTGTTGTTTTGGCGGAAACGCTGGGCTCTTGTGGCGCGATGTATGCCGCGCCTGAAGGCCACAAAGCCGTTGGTTTAGATATCAATGCCAACCACCTTAAAGGCGTCAAAGCGGGCTGGGTTACTGGCATCGCTTACCCCGTTCATATTGGCCGCACCACACACGTTTGGCAAATTGACATGAGCAACGACGCGGGCGAGATGTGCTGCGTTTCGCGCATTACCATGGCGATATTGTCTTAAAGATAAAGGTTAAACACCATGAACGCACCTACACACGCCTCTCACGTCCTGCCCGAAGTTGTCCAACGCAGCACGCCACAAGCGCTGATTGATGCGCTCAAAGATAAATTTGGCGAACGCTGCTCCACCGCACTTGCGGTGCGTGAACACCACGGCAAAGACGAATCCTCGTTCAGCGTGCCACCACCTAGCGCTGTTGTTTTTGCAGAATCGACTGCAGATGTAGCAACTGCCATCAAACTCGCGGCGCAGTACAAAACGCCGGTGATTCCTTTCGGCGTGGGTTCGTCTTTAGAAGGCCATTTGCTGGCGATACAAGGCGGCATCAGCATCGACGTCAGCCGCATGAACCAAGTGCTACGCGTCAACGCAGAAGACTTGACTGTGACCGTGCAACCCGGCGTGACCCGCAAAGCCGTCAACGAAGCCGTTAAAGCCGAAGGCTTGTTTTTCCCGATAGACCCAGGTGCAGACGCCTCGATAGGTGGCATGAGCGCCACCCGCGCCAGCGGCACGAACGCGGTGCGTTACGGCACGATGCGTGAAAACGTGTTGGCACTTGAAGTCGTCACCGCCAGCGGCGAGGTGATTCGCACCGGCACGCGCGCCAAAAAATCATCTGCAGGCTACGATTTGACGCGGCTCATGGTTGGCTCTGAAGGCACGCTGGGCGTGATGACCGAGATCACCCTGCGGCTTTACCCTTTGCCAGAAGCGATATCCGCCGCCGTTTGCTCCTTCCCCAGCATTGAGGCTGCTGTTCGAACCACCATTCAAATCATCCAAATGGGCATCCCAATTGCGCGGGTCGAGCTGATTGACATCAACACTGTGCGCATGGTCAACGCCTATTCCAAGCTTGGACTGGAGGAAGCGCCTATGTTGCTGATGGAGTTCCACGGCTCACCTGCCAG
>JBEGUP010000231.1:0-3648 GCA_041178825.1 Pseudomonadota bacterium
AATGGCGAACTTAGCAGCCTCCAGTGGCGAAGGCAACCGCCTGATCGATGGCGGCGGTGTTCGGGTGGACTCGAATGTGGTGAGCGACAAAGGCTTGAAACTTGGCGCTGGGGTTTACGTGCTGCAGGTGGGGAAACGCAAGTTTGCCAAGGTGACTTTGAGTTAATTTTGCTATTTATTTTATAGCTGCTTAGGCAATAAATACGCCGGCTATAGGCGAATTTATTACCCTAAAATCACTATTATTTTGATAGCAAAATTACGCCACCAAAGTGTGCAGCGGAATGTCGTGCTGCACAGCCAAAACATCTAGCTGTTTACGGGTTTTACTGGCTACCCATACTGTTATTGCTTCGTGCGTTAGAGAGGAGAACATAGTTTTCATGCTTTCTACTTTGACGCCAGCTAGGGCGCAAAGTGATGCTGCGAAATGCGGCTCCAACGCTGCAACGGCCACGCGGCCGTCTTTGCAGGCGTAAACACGGTAGCCTGCGTGACCGCCACCGACGGCTGCACCCGGTTTGGTTAAGCCCCAGGTGCGGGGCAGGCCGATGTATGCGGCGGCTTCTGAGAGGGCAATTTCTAGACAAATGCCTTTGGATTTTGTACGTTGCGTCAAAACGGCTTGCAACACCGCCTCGGTCGCCATCAGCGAGCCGCCCATGTCGGCGTACAAGCTGGCGGGGAGCTCTAAGCCAGGGATCAAGTCGTTTTCAGCCATGTAAGTCAAGTCATGGCCGGGCTCTTCAGCGCGTACGCCTGGCGCACCGACAATGGCGACGACGCTGAGCTGCGGGTACTGTTTCTGCAAATCTTTCCAAACCAAGCCCAGCTTTTTTAAAGCAGAGGGGCGAAACGAGGTGAGTAGCACGTCGGTTTTGGCCAGTTCGCGGTGCAAAGCGCGTTGCCCGAGCTCGGTTTTGAGGTCGGCTTTGGCGATGCGTACGCCTGCGTGCAGCTCAGCATAGGCCGTAGGGTTGTACAAACCTATGGGGTCGCCGCTGGGTGGTTCAAGCTTGACGCACATTGCGCCCATGGCTTGACAACGCATCAAGGCGGCCGGGCCAGGCAGGTTCAAACTTAAACTAAGGACGCGTATGCCTTTGAGTGGTTTCATCTTTGCTGCAAACTAAGCCAAAAATCAACGAACGACAACTTCGACGCGGCGATTTTGTGGCTCATCCACCTCATCGGCTGTTGGAACCAGCAATTCCCGCTTGCCACGACCAACGGCTTCGACGCGTTCAGCAACTGCGCCCTTGTCAACCAGCAGTTTCGTCACCACACCAGCTCGCTTGAGCGAAAGCGCGTCGTTAGCGAGCAAAGCGCCCGTGGAGTCAGTGTGCCCAGTTACAACCATGTCTGCGCCACTTCGGCTTTGGGCATCTTCTATGATTTTTGGCAGCTGTTCTTGCGACTGCGCCGTCAGCGCTGTCCCGCCTGGCATGAAGTTAAGCACATACTTGTTGGGACGCTTAGGCATAGCGTCGTAAAGTTGGGGGTATTTTTTTTGCACTTCTGGCTCAGTCACGACATCCAACACAAATGGCTTGCCTTCTTTGACTGTGACGCGCTGGTAAGGGGCATCAAGAGTTTGCTCTTGCAGTGTGTTTTTAACCACCACGGCAGAAGCGCTAGCGTCCGCCTGGGGTAACAGCACCACGCTGGTTGCCGGCTTTTCAAAGTAAGAGACGGCAAGCATGATGACCGTGATGGTGAGTTGTAAAAGGATATCGCTCACAGTTTTTCTTCCGTATCAACAATGAAATCAGTGCCGCGAATGCCCACACTGAGGGTTTTGGTTTTAACTTGAATAGCATCAGGGTTGATTTTGGCAATCAGCCCCGTCAACATACGCATGGAGCCTTGCAAAAGGTTTATCAGCATGCTGCCGTTTTGTGTGGTGGCATCGAAAGCAAACTTCTCGACGATGAATTGACTGTTCTCTGACAGCACCAAGGTTGTGCCATCACGCAAAACCAAGCTAGCACTGCTTTGTTTGCCAGTCGTCAAGCGTGAATTTTCAAGAACGGCATCGCCGCTCTTCAATGCCCGTTCGCCCTGAGTGTCTAAAACGCGCACGTCACCCGTCACGATTTTGACAATGCCCGATGCAGCGCTGGGCGAAGTTTGTGCGAAAGCAAATGAGCTACTCAGCATCATCAAACCTACCCCTAGTATTATCCAACCCACTGTTGTTTGATGCATTTTTGCCATATTTATCTTTGCCCTCCGCTATTTAAATGTAATTTTACGCTTACAGTCACAAAAATGTAAGAAATACTACGGTTCAATCGGCTCAAAGATTAACAAAATGCAGCAAGCTGTCATATTCCCTTACACTTGGTTAACCTCATAGATTGAACTAGTCACATGCTTACTACTTTTCGCAACATTATTTTGGGCATATCGGCACTCAGTGCATTACTGTTCACCGCTGGTGCGCGCAGTGCAGAATTGGGTGATTTTTATAATTTAGGGCAGCGTCCGGCTGAAACGGCTGTCAGAGCTGGTTTCATTACCCTCAACGCGCCACGCTACCAGGGGTCTGATGCGCAAAAGACGTCCTTGGTGCCAGGTATTTTTCTGCAGGCGTCCAACGGTTTGTTTGCCGACCCGTTCAACGGCGTGGGCTATGTTTTTGAGCCTGCTGGTAAATTGATTTACGGTGTGCGCACCAATATTGAAACCGGGCGTTCTGTTGAAGATGCGCTGCCAGGTTTTGACAAAATCAAAACTCGACTGAATCCTGGCGTGTTTGCCAACTACACGCTCAACGAGCAGCTCACCCTGAAATCGGCACTGCGCGGGGGTTTGGGCGATGCGGGTGATGGTGGTTTGCTGAATTTAGGCGCAAGCTACAAACTGTACAACGCCAATTTTGTGAGCGTCAACTTAAACGCCTCTGTCAAATTTGGCAGCAGTGGTTATATGCAATCTTATTTTGGTGTGACGCCCGCGCAGTCTGCCGCTTCAGGTCTTGCCGCATACCAACCTGCCGCTGGCTTAGCGATGGCGCAAGTGGGTTTAACAGGTGGTTTTCCAATCTCGCGTGAGATTTACATCTTCTCTAGTCTTTCAATGCAGCGCTTGATGGGCGATGCCGCTAGCAGCCCGATTGCGAAGAAAAAGATGCAGCCGGCTGCTTTTGTAGGAGCGGTGTATAGCTTTTAATTCGTCATTTAAGCTTTGGATTGAGATTTGGGTTTGAGTTTTACTTCAGTTTTGTCTTTATACGGGTTAGCAATACCCATATCGGCCAAAATTTGAATTTCTAAAGCTTCCATGGCGTCGGCGTCGGCGTCGTTGGTTTCATGGTCAAAACCTTGAGCATGCAGGGCACCGTGGACCAGCAAATGCGCGTAGTGCGCCACCAGCGTTTTTTTATTCTCTTTAGCTTCTTTCGCGATCACTGGGGCGCACAGCACCAAATCCGCTGCGACGTGAGGCGCTTGCGAATAATCAAACGTCAGCACATTGGTGGCGTAATCTTTTTTGCAATAACTGGCGTTCAGCGCTTGACCTTCTTCGGCATCGACAATGCGTACCGTTATTTCGGCCGACTCAACATCAGCCAACAACCCATGCTTGAGGTATTTAGTCACCGCATGGCGCGGCAAAGCAGCGCGGTGGCGTGCGACGTCGGCG
>JBEGUP010000232.1:0-3647 GCA_041178825.1 Pseudomonadota bacterium
CGCTTCTGAGTAACCCACGGTGCCGATGTTGGGGTGGGTAAAGACGGCTGTAGGGATGAACTGGTAGCTCATGCTGCGGGCGGTTTTGCCAGCGGGTGGACCAAACAAATGGTCGACCAAGACCATCGCCTCGCCCAGCGCCACGGGCGTGAGCTGTATCCGTGCGGTCACATCGCCGAGCGCGTAAATGCTGGATACATTGGTTTGGTAGTCGGCATTGACCTCTATCGCGCCGTCTTTGCCTTGTTTGATTTGCAAGGCTTCCAGCCCCAAGCCGTTCACGTTCGGGACGCGACCAGTGGCGTAGAGGATGGTGTCGACAATAATTTGTGTCTTTGCATCACCTTGCAAAGTCACTTGTAAACCTGCTGCCGTGCGCTCAATCGCCGCCACATCAGCCCCCAGACGCAAGTCAACGCCCGCTTTGACCATTTCACCCGCCGCAAAATGCCGCACTTCATCGTCAAAGCCGCGCAAAATTTGCTCGCCTCGGTACAGCTGCGTCACTGTTGAGCCCAAGCCGTTGAAAATCGACGCAAATTCGCAGGCAATGTAGCCGCCGCCGACGACCAGCAGGCGCTTAGGGAAAGTTGGCAGGTCAAACATCTCGTTCGATGTGACCACCAGCTCCCGGCCTGCGATGTCTGGCACGCTGGGTTGGCCGCCGGTGGCGATGAGGATGCTTTTGGCGGTGTGGCGCGTGCCATCGGCCATTTCCACCGTGTGCGCATCGACCAGCTTGGCACGCTGCAAGTTAACCGTCACGCCCGCACCACCCAACAACTGGCTGTAAATGCCGTTCAAACGGCTGATTTCTTTGGCGCGGTTGGTTTTGAGGGTGTTCCAATTCAGCGTGGGGGCTGCACCCTCCCAGCCGTAGCCGTGCGATTCTTCAAAACTCTCGGCAAAATGCGCCGCATAGCTGTAGAGCTTTTTGGGGATGCAGCCCACGTTGACGCAAGTGCCGCCCAGCCCCGCGCCCGTCAAACCGCCATCATCCCCATGGCTGCCATGTACGCCACCAGCCTCGGCCAACGCTACTTTAGCCCCGCGCTGCGCCGCCATCCGCGCCGCCCGCACGCCACCACTGCCGCCACCGATGACGAAGAGATCAAAATCATAGGCTTGGTTTGCATCCATGGTGTTTCCTTATTTTTTGGTGTTTAAAGACAAGGCTTGTGAATCAGATGCACCCAAACGTTGCTCCAACGCTTTCAAAAATGGCCGAATCTGGCTGCCAATTCTGATTTGAGGATTTGAAAACCCGTCTTTTTTGTCGGCATCAATCTCGCGCTGCTTGATGATGGGCACGGCGCGGTTGAACGCTTGCTCAAACGAATGCGTTTTGCGTAGCTGCTCATCAAACAATGCGCGTCCAAAAAAGGTCAGTTCTGAGCGACTTCCGCAGCCATAAGAGGTATGCGTCGCGTCAGCAGCGGTCATGATCAAGCTGTTGTCATTCGCTAAAACATCTGCCCAGCCACCCGCAAAACAGGCAGATACGGCGATGACGCGATTTCGAACCCCAGCTTTTTCCAATATTTGCTTCAGAGTCTGCGGCGTCAAAGCCTCCACTTCTAGCGGCCAATGAGAGGCGGCAAGTTTGAAATCGCTGCCGCCATGTGAGGTCAAATAAACCACCAGCAGGTCCTTTTCAAGATCCATTTTCCCCGCCAACGCCTGCACCGAAAGCTCTAAGTTGCGCGTCGTGGCCCATGGGTGCGTCTTTGTCGTACTGCCGTGGTTGAGCAAGTGTATGACTCTGTCACCCGCGTCAAACCTGTCACGCAACACCGAGGACACCATGGTGCTTTCCCGCAAGAAGACGTCTTCACTTGCATAGGGGGCAAAAACCAAACCATAAACATCAGCGCGGTCTTGACGCTGCGGGGCAATGCGCGCCGTGGTTGCCTTTAGCAACGCTTGCTGCGCCTCAAAGACTTCTTGTGTTAACTTTAAACGCGGTTTTTCCACCTCGTTTGCTGAACTTTTGCTGTAATCTTCTTGCCAACTGCGGGCGTTGAACTGACTTACCGTCAACAAGGTAGCCGCTACCAAACACACGGCAAAAACAGCCGTCTTTTTGGTTCGCCCAAAGAAATGGCACAACACAAAAATGTCAACACTGAAAAGCCACACCATGTATGCAATGTAGGCGGCCCAATACATCCAAGTCGCCCAAGAGCCCTGTAGTTTAATAAGTTCATAACTTAGCGCTAGGCTAAAGCCCTCGTAAACCAGTTGCGCAGGCAACTCCGCGAGCATCCAAACCAAGCAAATACCAGCGACAGAGCTAGCGCGCATGAGCATTTTTTGCTCAGACTGGGTTGAAGGCTCAGGCATAGCCCACCAAGCCAGTGCAACAAACAGCAAGGTAACCCACCAGCCAGCCAGCCAAGCCTGCGCGTCAAACACTGCAGGGCCCTGCACATACAACCGCGCCACGCCGATGCCAATAGCACTCAACAACGCCACAATCGCCAAGATTTGCGACGGCTTTGGCGTTGCGCCTTGTAGATTGGGCTGCACAAAAAAGCCTGCCTTCAAACCTTTAGCCAACCACTGTGTCAGCGTTAAATGGCTGGGGGCGGTTTGCAACATGGGTTGATTCTGCGTATCTTCTGGTCTATCTTCGGGCGTACCTTCAGGGTTGGTACGCTCAAGAGAGCCCGCGTCTGATAAAGTCATGTGTAAAGTATCCTATTGGCTTAAATCTGAACCTAAGCTTTACAGCATAGCATACTTGCATTTAAATTTTGCTATAAATTTAATAGCTGCTTAGGCAGCAAATACGTTGTGTATAGCCATATTTACCCTTATTTTTGAAGGTTTTCTTGCATTTTGCAATAAAAACCCTACTTAGAGGAGGTTAAATCAGCCTTTTAAAGACTAGCGGCTCACGCTAGCTTTGATAATATGCGCTGTTCTTTTACCTTATTATTTTTTAATCTAGGCTCACCATGACCATCAAATCGCTCAAATCACTATTTTGCACCGCCACCTTACTTGCTTGCGCCGTTAGCAGCCCCGTTTTTGCCCAATCGGATGCGGCTTCGGCAGCGGCCAAAGAAGCTGGTGCTGTGGTCACTAAAAGTGGCTTGGTATATCGCTCGCTCAAAGACGGCACGGGCGCTCAGCCGGCCAGCCCTAGTGATGTCGTCAAGGTTCACTACCGTGGCACGCTGCCCAACGGTACAGAATTTGACAGCTCATACAAACGCAACGCGCCAATTGATTTCCCGCTGAACCGCGTCATTCCTTGCTGGACTGAGGGCGTACA
Source organism: Pseudomonadota bacterium (assembly GCA_041178825.1). Lineage (GTDB taxonomy): Bacteria > Pseudomonadota > Gammaproteobacteria > Burkholderiales > Burkholderiaceae_C > Aalborgiella. Next base: position 3,281 of record JBEGUP010000232.1, read on the forward strand.
ACTCATGAAGGTGGGCGGCAAAGCCAAGCTGACTTGCCCACCTAGCATCGCTTACGGCGCTAACGGCGCGGGTGGCGTGATTCCGCCGAACGCGACGCTGCATTTTGAAGTTGAGCTGCTTGGCATCAACGGTAAATAATTTATCAAATAAGCACGTTTATTCATGTTGACCTTCAGCTGCTGCGGCAAAGAGAGCGCCCAATCTATTGCGGAGAAAACCCAGCTTTTGCGTGGCATCCAGCGCGGGTATGAGCGTGAGACTTTGCGGGTGGATGCGAGTGGTAAGTTGGCGCTCACTTTCCATCCGGTTGGCTTGGGTTCTAAATTGACACACCCCTGGATCACGACCGATTACTCGGAAGCCCTA
>JBEGUP010000233.1:0-3641 GCA_041178825.1 Pseudomonadota bacterium
TTATTTGAAGCGGCTGTTGTGATGAATCATCGCAATTCGTAACGTTTACATCAATAATGACGCCATGAAAATCAAATTCACCAAAATGCAAGGCGCAGGAAACGACTTTGTCGTGCTGGACGAGACGCGTGGGCGTTTGAACCTGAGCATTGAGCAGTATCAGTTTTTAGCGAATCGGCATTTTGGCGTGGGGGCGGACCAGATTTTGTCGGTTCGCGCTGCGCCAGAGGGGTCTAAAGACATTGATTTTTCGTATGCGATTCACAACAACGATGGCTCTGAGGTAGAGAACTGCGGCAACGGCGCACGGTGCTTTGTGCGCTTTGTTCGTGACCAAGGTTTAACGACTAAAAACGTCATCAAAGTGCAAACTATGAACCGGGTGATTGAGCTGCGCGCCACAGCGGATGGGCAAGTCACCGTGGACATGGGTGCGCCGCAGTTTGAGTCTAGCAGCTTGCCGTTTGAGTCTACGGGGCTGGAGACGCAGCAAAAGGGTCTGGCGCAAGTGTTTTCGCTCGATTTGAGTGAAAATACACAAAAATATGCCTCAAATATGCCTCTAGCCGGCGTATTTACTGCCTCAGCAGCTATTAAAAGCATAGTTAAAAATGTTGTTAATATCGCCATTGTCTCTATGGGGAACCCGCACGCTGTGCAGTTAGTGGACGATGTGGATACGGCGGATGTGGCGCAAATCGGCCCTTTGGTGTCCAAACACGCACGTTTTCCACGTGGTGTGAATGCAGGTTTTATGCAAATTGTGAATCGTGGGCAGGTCAAATTGCGCGTTTACGAGCGCGGTGCGGGCGAAACGCTGGCTTGCGGCACGGGGGCGTGTGCGGCTGTGGTGGCTGGCATTCGCCAAGGTTTACTCGATTCAAGCGTGCAAGTCTCCACCCATGGTGGTTTGTTACAAATCGATTGGGCGGGCGGTAATGCATCGGTGATGATGACGGGACCCGCGACCAAGGTGTTTGAATCCGAGATTGAAATCCCAGAAGATTTAGCTAAAACGATCTAAGTCATTGATAAATAAGTAAAAAACACTGAAAACATGCCAAATACAAATTTACCTTCGCAGTTAAACCCGATCACCGAGCAAGACATTGCTGATTTTTTGGTCAACACGCCTGATTTTTTTGAGCGCCATGCAGAGTTGCTTTCATCCGTTCAACTCAACAGCGGCCACGGTAAACGCGCTGTTAGCCTGCAAGAGCGCCAGGCTGAAATGTTGCGTGAAAAAATCAAGGTGCTGGAGCGCGGTTTGATGGACATGATTCGCTACGGTAACGAAAACACGCAAACGGCTGACAAGTTGCAGCGCTGGACGCGTAAATTGCTCTTGGCAACTGATGCGCGTGAGCTGCCAGAACTGATCGCGCAAAACATCAAAGACGAATTCTCCGTGCCGCAAGTGGCTATCAAAGTTTGGGGTGTTGATGCGCAATACGCTACTGAAGTTTTTGCAAGTGACGTGAGTGAAGATGCGCAGGCGTTTGCCTCGTCGCTTACCCTGCCGTTTGTCGGTTTGAATGCCAAATTTGAAGCCGCAACTTGGCTGGATAACCCTGAACAAGCCGTGTCCGTGGCGCTGATTCCCTTAAAAGCGGCAGATTCAACTACCGCTTTGGGCCTGCTGGTGCTGGCCTCGCCAGACGGGCAGCGTTTTAACAGCGATATGGGTACGGAGTTTTTAGAGCGCATTGGCGAGGTGGCCAGTGCGGCCTTGTCAAGATTGAAAGATGGACAAGCTGCCTAAAAGCCAGACTAAGGATCAGCCTGCGGTTCAGTCCGATATTGCGGCTGAAGCTGACCCGCTGGTCATTCGGTATTTAGAGCACGTCCGCGTTGAACGACGGCTCGCAGCTCGAACGGTGACGCTGTATGTGCTGGATTTGATCAAGCTGGCGGAATATGCGAAATCAGCTTCCGTTGAGCTACTCAAGGTGCAAACCAGCCATATTCGGCGCTGGGTGGCGCAAATGCACTCAGGCGGGCGCAGTGGGCGCGGCATTGCGCTGATTTTGTCGGGCTGGCGCGGGTTTTACGTCTGGTTAGGCCGCGAAGGGCTGATTGCCAGCAACCCCGTGCAAGACGTCAAAGCGCCCAAAGCTGCCAAACCCCTGCCCAAAGCGCTGAGTGTGGATGATTCGGTGCAACTTGCCAGCTTCCAAAACGAGACGCAAGACCCGTGGCTAGAAGCGCGTGATGCGGCGATGGTTGAGCTGCTATATAGCAGTGGTTTGCGTGTCGCGGAGCTGGTGGGGCTGGATGCTGTGGCAACTGCAACGTCGCGCGGCTGGGTGGATATGCAGGCGGCTGAAGTGCATGTGTTGGGCAAAGGCGGCAAGCGGCGTGCTGTGCCCGTTGGTGCAAAGGCGATTCAAGCATTAGAGACATGGAATATGATGCGAGTCGGCGTGTTACCTGCCTCAGTAGCTATAAATAAAATAGCAAAAAATAGCCTGAAAAATATAGATAAAAATGCTTTATTTTTAGGGCAAAACGGTACACGGCTGACAGCAGTGTCAATCTGGCAGCGCTTAAAACGTCGAAGCTTGCAAGCGGGTTTGGCTGTGCCGGTGCATCCGCATATGCTGCGTCATTCGTTCGCCAGCCATGTGTTGCAATCCAGCGGCGATTTGCGGGCGGTGCAAGAGCTTTTGGGGCACAGCCAAATTGCGACCACGCAGGTTTATACGCGTTTGGATTTTCAACATCTTGCAAAAGCTTATGATGCAGCCCACCCAAGGGCAAAGATCAAGAACAATGTGAAAGCTAAAACTGACGAATAGCCATGAAGTTGTCTTGAATTTCGACCTTTCATCGCCATATAATCAAACAAATAGCTGTATATATTTACACGCTAATTTTCAATTTCAACTTCTTTTTAGGTAATTTCCATGAGTTTGATCCCTGTAACTATCTTGACCGGCTTTTTAGGCTCTGGCAAAACCACATTGTTGAAGCGCATTTTGACTGAGGCGCATGGTCAAAAAATCGCAGTGATTGAAAACGAATTCGGTGAAGAAAATATCGACAGCGACATTTTGGTGTCTGACACCACTGAAAACATCATCCAAATGAGCAACGGCTGCGTCTGTTGCACGATTCGTGATGATTTGCGGGTGACTTTGCAGGATCTGGCTGAAAAAAAACGTAAAGGCGAGATCACGTTTGACCGCGTTGTGATTGAAACCACCGGTTTGGCCGACCCTGGCCCTGTGGCGCAAACCTTCTTCATGGACGAAGAAATTGCTGAACAGTATTTGCTGGACAGTATTTTGACGCTGGTCGATGCGAAACATGCCCAAACGCAGCTGGACGAGCGCTTGGAAGCCCGTCGCCAAATCGGTTTTGCAGATCAAATTTTCATCAGCAAATCAGACTTGGTGGCGAATGAAGAAGTCGAAGCCCTGATGCACCGCATCAAACACATGAACCCGCGCGCCCCGCAAAAAACCGTACATTTTGGCGAAGTGCCGCTTGCGGATGTGTTTGATTTACGCGGTTTTAACCTCAATGCCAAACTGGACATCGACCCTGACTTCTTAACCGATGACCATCATCACGACACCAGCCCTGCAGATCCAAATAATCTGGGGCCTTTCTTGGGTGAGCACAAGGCGCATCATCAT
>JBEGUP010000234.1:0-3640 GCA_041178825.1 Pseudomonadota bacterium
TTGCTGGGCGGGTTGGTTTTGTTCACGGTGGCGGTTTGGATGATTCGGTATCGGACGGGGAAAGTGCTATTTAAATGATAGCTGGTTAGGCAGGTAATACGCTATCTATCTGTGTTTTTATAATGATTTACTCTACCCACGGAGATTGCACTAATTTCAAAAAATCCGCCGATAACTGTGTATTTATTACACTTTGCGGAATGAAAATTTGTCTGAAATCGGTAATAGCATAGTCAATTACCCAAAACGCTTCTTCTTTTAAATTGGCTTCGAAAATTAAGTCATCCACGGCTTTGATATCTTTTTTGCCTCCAGCATGTTTTAGTGTGTTGTAAGTAAATTTGGAAAGACGCAGAAACTTGCCAATTTCTAGCAGCTGTTCTCTTTCGGGGAGATCGGCTAGCTTGGAACCGTCAATTTCTACTGCTAATTTTGCTAATTGAGTTTGTGCTGGGTCTGTTCCGCTCTCTTTTAGTAATGGTTCAATGATTCCAGTAACGGCTCCTGCTATCAATATTGATTTTGCGAAATCAACATCTGAAGACGCAGTTCTGTATGTATTTGCAGATTCGACTAAGAGTTCACTCGCTAAAAGTAGTTTGTTATGTATTTTCATGGCTTTAATTTAAAGTTAATCCACTATAGCGTATAAATTTTCTTGAATACAGAACAGAAAAAGGGGTCAGAGCCCAATTTCGATGTGATGCTGTTGTCCGCCGAAGTGTGAATTGTCCTGAATTGGGATCTGACCCCAATTTATTCGCCTCTGCTGGTAGAAGCTTCACTCGACAGCAAACCGTCAAAATTCCCCTTCTTCAGAAGGGGTGGCGCGTAGCGACGGGGTAGTTGCGGCGCGGCACGGCACGGGGCTACCCCGCCCGTTGGGCACCCCTTCGCAACGAAGGGGAATTTAGAGTGCTGGTATTCGAGAGTTGAACGCTATTAATAACATAGCTACTTAGGCAATAAATACAAAGGCTAGAGCCATATTTAACCCCTAAAAACGACTTAAACAGCACTTTCCCGCTCAAACGTAACCACATGGTCAACCTCAGCGCGTATACCTATCCATTCGCCCAACTGGTGGTCGTGGTGGCTGGGGACGTGGGCTACTACGGTTTCGCCGGTTTTTAGTTTTAGGGTGTAGAGGAATTCTGAGCCGCGAAAGGCTTTGCGGATGATTTGGGCTTTGGTGGGGGCGTTGTCGTCGTGGACGATATCGTCTGCGCGTAGCAGCACGTCGCATTCGCCCACGGGCAGGGCTTCTAGGACTTCGGGGCTGATGTCGTGCAGCTCGCCAAGGGGTGTGACGACGTGTTTGTGCAAACCACCGTCGTCCGTGTGCAGCTCAACTTTGGCTTTGGAAAACACGCCATGCCCAATGAAATCAGCCACAAACCGCGTGGCAGGGCGGTGGTAAAGGGTGTAGGCATCGGCCCATTGGTGGAGTTTGCCTTCATGCATCACGCCGATCACGTCGCCAATGGCAAAAGCTTCCAGCTGGTCGTGGGTGACAAACAGCGCGGTGGCGTTGGCTTTTTTCAGGATGGCGCGCAGCTCATGGGCTAGGCGCTCGCGCAGGTCAACGTCTAGGTTAGAAAATGGCTCGTCAAGTAGCAAAAGTTGCGGTTTGGGCGCTAGGGCGCGGGCGAGGGCGACGCGTTGCTGCTGGCCGCCTGAGAGTTCGTGCGGGTAGCGCTTGGCGGTGTCGGGCAAATCGACCAATTCCAGCACTTCGGCCACACGCGCCATGCGTTCGGCTTTGGGTAGGTGGTGGATGCCAAAAGCCACGTTGTGCGCCACGTCCAAGTGGGGAAAAAGCGCGTAATCTTGAAACACCATGCCGATGCGGCGCGACTCAGCGGGGACGAAGGTGTTGACGCTGCTAACCAAGGCTTTTGCAAGCTTGATTTCACCCGCCGTGGCACGTTCTAAACCCGCCACTGCCCGCAAAAGCGTGGTTTTGCCGCAGCCTGAGGGGCCGATCAGCACGCCAATATCGCCTGCACGCAGACCAAAAGACACGCCAGCCACGGCAGGTGTGGGGCGGTTGGCGTAGTGAACCTGGAGTTGGGAAACCTCTAAATACATAGCGGTTATTGTATGGCTTAAGTCAGTTACAGCTTCGCAAATGCGTACAATTCGCATTTAGATTTATGTCTTTATCACTTTCCACCCCAGCTCAATCGACTGATATCGCAGGTACGCCACGACCACTGCGGGTGCTGTTGAGCGTATTCCTGTGCCTGCTGGCTCTGGTTTTGCTGCTGCCTATTTTGGCGGTACTGGCCTCGACTTTGCAGTGGAACAGCGAATCTGCGCAAATTTTGCGCGAGATGAGCAGCACCGTGTTGCCCGATTACGCGTTGACCACGCTTCTGCTGTGCGTCGCTGTGGCTGTGGGCGTGGCGCTGGTGGGTATGGCGACGGCTGCTGCTGTCACGCTGTTTGACTTTACCGGTCGCAAAACCTTTGAATGGGCGCTGTTGCTGCCCATCGCTATGCCCGCGTACGTGGTGGCGTATGCGTATACCGACTTTTTGCAGTTCAGCGGGCCGTTGCAAACGTTTTTACGATCAGCTTTCAGTTTAGAGGGTCGTGTTTTTCCTGAAATCCGCAGCACTTGGGGCGCTGCTTGGGTATTCACCTTTTGCTTGTACCCTTATGTCTACCTGTTGGCCCGCACTGCGCTGGCAGACCGCGCCACGCATTTGATGGACGCTGCCCGCCTGCTAGGAGCACCCATGCGCAGGCGCGTGCGCGAGATTGCGCTGCCACTGGCGCGCCCGGCCGTGGCGGCTGGTGTGGCGCTGGCGTTGATGGAGACACTGGCTGACTTTGGCGTGTCCAGCTACTTTGGCATTCAAACCTTCACGGCTGGCATTTACAAAGCTTGGTTGGTGTTGGACAACCGCATTGCTGCCGCTCAACTGGCTACGCTGCTGCTGCTGCTGGTGATTTTTCTATTGAAGCTAGAACATAAAGCGCAAAAGAAGATGCGTTTTGCACAGAGCAAGGGCGGCTATGTAGGTGGAAGTTCGGTAAGTTCGCGGGTCAAATCAAACGCAGAGGTTACCAAGTTATCGGGTAAACGCCTTGTGTTGGCATGGCTGGTGTGCGGCTTGCCGGTGATGATGGGATTTGTTTTGCCGCTGCTGTTCATGCTGCGACCGTTTTTAGCGTCCCTAGCGTCGGCAGACGCACCGCCTCCGTGGGCGCAATTTGGGCAGTGGGCGGTCAATAGCTTGATGTTGGGCGGTATCAGTTCGGCGGTGGCAGTCGCTTTGGCTTTGGTTTTGGCCTTTGCGCTGCGCACGCGGCCTGACCCACTGACGCGGGGCGTGGTTCAGCTGGCGGGTGTGGGTTATGCCGTTCCGGGTGCAGTCATCGTGGTGGGTTTGCTCATTCCTGTCGGCTGGGTGCAGCTAAAAATACCTCAATTCGGCGTAGGATATTGGGTGACAGCTACAATTTTAGGAGTAATTTGGGCTTATCTGGTGCGCTTTACAGGCGTGGCGTTGCAGTCGGTGCAAAGCGGCTATGCCAAAATCCCCACCAGTTTTGATGAATCTGCCCGCATGCTGGGTGTGAGCGGCATTCGTCTGCTCAAACGTGTGCATTTGCCGCTGTTGACGCGCTC
>JBEGUP010000235.1:0-3628 GCA_041178825.1 Pseudomonadota bacterium
ACGTTCCAAGTATGAAAGTATTCATGGCTGATCAAACCAAGCAGCGTGGTGTAGCCAGCGGGTTGTTTGACTTCTCCTAAACGGGGCAAGTCTTTTCGATTGCAAATCAGCGCGGTGGAACTGCGGTGCTCCAAGCCGCCGTAGCCATCATCTACTGCATTGAGCATGAAAACATAGCTTTTGAAAGGTGGTTTTGATGACTTGCCGTGCCAAAACGTCATCTCAGTCTCACAAATTTTTTGCGTATCAGCTAATAATTTAGCACCATCAAAAGTAGCCGTCGCGCCTGCCACCACAAAGCGGTGTTTCATGCCACGCACCGTAAAGTTACCGCTCCAAAACGTTCCTAACTCAAAAGGGCAGTCGACCAATTCATCGTAATTGGCAAATGAATAACTTCCAAAGCCTTGTTTGTTGGCCTTTAGAGCAGTTGCACCTGTCGCAACTTGCCAATTGCGTTTGACTGAAAGTGGCTTGATATCCAAAAGGTGCGGGGTGTCTTCTTGTCCTTCCACACGCAAACACAAGCTTGTACCGTTGAAAAAGCCGCGTGAATCATCTAACCAAGCAGTGCGCACAGAATTGTCATGAGCGAAAACTTGGTAGCAAATCACCAAAGGTTTCGCAGAATCACAATCTATTTGCCAAGAGCATTTATCCGCTTGAATGGCCTCTATTTGTTTCTTACCTTGGAATGCGGTTAGCCTCTGCAAGTTTTTGGCAAACTCGCGTACCAAATAACTGCCTGGAATCCAAACAGGCAGTGATACATGCTGCGTGATGGCCGGCTCGGGGATGGTGAGGGTGACTTGAAACAAATGCGCGTTCAAGTCGTGCAATTCAACTTTGTAGGTAATCATGGGCTCAAGAATAACGGAAAGATGCAGGATTTAAGTGCGAAAACAAAAAAGCGCTGAACATTGCCATTCAGCGCTTTTAAGGGTGAAGTCGAACTTACGCTGTTAAATCAACCGTTTTAGCACCTGGGCCATTGGTTTGCACAGACTTGATGCCGTTATCACACGCTTTTTCAGACTCATACATTTCGCTTTTGCCAATCACTTGATGATTGCCTGCTTTCAAGACAAAGTAGGGCGCTTTGTTTTTGCCTTCTAATTTTGCAAAGCGACCAATCTCAGCCGAATTTTTTTGCACAGACGCAATGCCGTTCAAAGCGCTAGACTTTGACTCGTACATTTCACTAGAAAGAATAATTTGCCCATTGCTGGCGAGCAGATTAAAAAAAGTTTTACCGTTTTTAGATTTCTTCAACTCAAATTTTCCGGCCATGAAAGTCTCCTGGTTAAAAAGTGTGGTGATTTCAAAGAATCAATTGAAAATAACAGAAACGTTAACGGTGCTTAACCCAAAGTTATTTGCCGTTAGCTGTTAGTTTGTAACCGCAAACGCAGTTTTTTGCAACTGATTGGTTCTGAGGGCCATTCAGAGCAACTTAGAAGCCGCCCAAGCAATCGCTAATGCCAAAGGCAAAGTGGCGACCCAAGATAACAAAATACTGCGCAATGCTTGCCAGTTTAAGGTTCCCGCGCTGGCACCCACACCCGCAATGGCACCTACCGAGACGTGCGTGGTAGAGACTGGCAGGCCAAACTTGCTGGCCATCAAAACCAGAGTAGTGGTGATCAAATTGGCAGTCAAACCCTGTGCATCATCCAGACGTGTAACTTTCTTGCTCATGGTTGTTGCTACTTTTTGAGCAAACAATATGCCGCCGACAGTCATGAAAATACCGACTAGCAGAATAGGTAGTTTTTGGTTGGTGAATTGAGCTGCAAATAAAAGTGCCGCTAATTTTGGAGTGTCATTCACAGCGCGTGCGAAGCAAATCGTTACAGCAGAGGCAATGTGTATTTTTTGCAAAAATTTTGTAACTGATACTCTTGCCAAGGGCTGAACTTGATCGCACTGCTTATCTTCGCTGACGAGTATCGTTGGCAATGAAATAGCTGTAGACGCAGCCAAGTTTGTTGATAGCCGAATATCATTTGGCATACTAGCCACAACACAAGCACATTCAGTTTTGCGTTTTCTGGAGCCAATAAATTTATAAATAATGACACCTAAGCTTGCAGCCAACACTGGACTCAAGAGCATAGGCACAGCAAATGCTTGCACCAATTTTTCAAAATTTACTTGACCGCTGGTAGACCCTAGTCCAGCGCCCACCAAGCCACCAATCAAAGCATGCGTTGTGGAAATGGGAAACCCTAGCTTGGTAGCTAAATACACGGTGATTGCAGCACCTATTGCCACGCTGGTGATGAAGACGGGCGTGCTTGCAACAGCATTAGGAACAAGACCTCTGCCCGAGAACTGTTGAATCAAGTTATCCGCTAGAAAAAAAGAGGCAATACTCCCTGCTAAAGTCGCAAGCGTGGCTAACATCAACGCTTGGCGATAGCTTAGTGTCTCAGACCCCCAAACGGTTGCAAAACCTTTGAAGTTATCGTTTGCGCCATTGTTAAATGCTAAAAACAAAGCGGCTATTATTAAAAGCCATTCCATGCTTATTTTCCCCTAGTGTCTTAACAGCAAGCGGCTGCCGTGCTAAGTGAATTTGAGTCGTAGGGAATAGACGTGCCACAACCTGTAAAAATGCCGTAATGCCGATCAAAATTGCCGATAAATTCAAAGTGAGGTTCAAAACGAGTGTCTTGCAGCATGCGCCAAGTATTGCCGCACACAGGAAAAACACGTCCAGTTTCCATATCGTGGTGCTTATCTAACGCATACTTGTCTGGGTGCTCAGGAATCGTGCCTTTGTAAATCACGGCTTGGCCGTAGTCTTCGCAAGCAGTTTCTAATTCAGCTATTTTGAACAAGCGGTAGGTTGCTGAATAAAAACGCAAGTTCCCAGCGCGTGGTGCCAGTACTGGATCGGTAATTTCCAGTGGCCTGTCCGTGGTCAATCGCGGGTCGGCAAAACCATGCTGGTGAGACAGCCGAACAAAATCGTTCCAGTACAGCGCACCGCCTAAACATTCACCGTACAGCACTGGGTCATTTCGCACAGCAGCTGGCACGCGGCGATCTGCATACACATCTGAGAAGAAAAATTCACCACCAGGTTTGAGCAAGCGGTGCACGCCGCGCATCACGGCATCTTTGTCAGGTGACAAGTTGACCACACAATTGGAGACGATGACATCAAAGCTGCCTGCTTCTAGCTTTAAGTCTTCCAAGCGTTCGATATACCCTTGCATAAACTGCACATTGTCAAAGCCAAAGACTTCGGCATGGTGTACTCGGTGTTTTTCGGCAATAGCGAGCTGCTCGTCCGTCATGTCAACACCAACCACAGAACCAGTTGGCCCCACGAGTTGCGCCAAGGCATAGACATCACGTCCCGAGCCGCAACCCAAATCAAGCACGCGGCAACCTTGCATCAAAGGCGGGCAGATCAGCCCACAGCCATAGTAGCGTGACAGTACCTCTGGGTGAATTTTGCTGAGCAAAGGCTTCAGCCATTCAGGAACGGCGCTGATGTCACAGCAAGCGCTGGTTTTTAGATCGCTTGTGCTTTGAAGTTGACGGCCGTAATAGTCTTGAACAATATCGTACATGGTGTGTTTTTTAAAGAAAATAAGTCGAGAAGGTCTGTTAAGCT
>JBEGUP010000236.1:0-3621 GCA_041178825.1 Pseudomonadota bacterium
TATTGCTTATTGGTATCGCGCGTCAGGCGCTACGCTGCGAATAAAGCTTTGCGTAGACGGTGATTGCAAATTAGAAAACCCCGAAAGTTCGCCCACAGCACAGTTTGACGAAGAACCGTAAGACGTTGTGCCAGCAATAGCTTGCTGATTACCCACTTGCAAAAGCATAGGGCCACCAGAGTCGCCAGAGCAGGTGTTGCTGGAGCTGGCATCAAAGTAAGCGTAAATCTTTCCTAAGTCAACGCCGCCAATCGTCATAGTACCTGCACGCAGTTTGCCGTCAATTGCTGCACCGCCAGAAGTCGCGCCATAGCCAAAAATACTGACTTTGTCGCCAATTTTTGGGGCGCTACTCGACAAGATTGGTAAGTTCGGCACAGGTAGCGACACGGGTGAGTGGACAATCCCCACGTCGTCCATGAATCCCACGCGCGAGAACGTTGGATGAATATTCCAAGAGCTTGCGGTTACGGATGCAAATTTATCTGTCGTTGTTCCAAACAAAATGTCCACACTGGCAGCGCCGTCTAAGCAATGCGCAGCAGTTAAAACTTTGTTAGGCGACAGCATAGTACCTGTGCAGAGACCTGTTTTGCCATCAGGCGTGTTTTTAAGCAGTGCAACAACGGGAGATTTGGTCAGGCCGCTGCATGGCGTGCCATTCACAATTTTTGCTGCAGGGGTGTCGGTCAGCTCTAAAGCGCTGCACTTACCTGTGTTATCAGAATCACCATCACTGCCGCAAGAGGCGAGCAGGACTAAGCAAAAAACAGCTAAAAATTTACGCATGGCAGGTGTTGAGGGTTTGTTAATAAGTTGTTAAGTTTAACGCAGCTGGCGTGCAATTTTGAGGCCCAAGCCGCCGCCAATCAGCATCACCACGACGCCGATGATGCCTGCATTGCTGGTATTACCAGCCACGGCCATGTCGAAACCCAATAAGGTGCCAAGCCAATAGCACAAGAACGCGCCGCCTGCGAAGCCAATAAAGTCGGTTAAACCCTCAAACAGCAGTTGCTTCAGGGTTTTATCGCTGCCATCTTTGTTTTTAGTTGCCATGGATAAAACAAACAATCAACGGTTGCGGCTTTGCATGAACACCAATTTTTCAAACAGGGTCACGTCTTGCTCGTTTTTCAACAATGCGCCCACCAGTGGCGGAATCGATACTTTGTCGTCTTTGCTTTGCAGCGCGTCTAGGCTGATGTCTTCGGCGACCAACAGCTTGAGCCAGTCCAGCAGCTCACTGGTGGAGGGCTTTTTCTTCAAACCTGGCAGATTACGCACTTCATAAAACGTTTTCATCGCCGCGTTCAGCAGCTCTTTTTTCAGTCCAGGGTAATGCACATCGATGATTTGCTGCATCGTTGTCGCATCTGGAAACTTGATGTAATGGAAGAAGCAGCGGCGTAAAAACGCGTCTGGCAGCTCTTTTTCGTTGTTAGAGGTGATGAAAACCAGCGGTCTGTGCTTGGCTTTGATGAGCTGGCGCGTTTCGTAGACGTAAAACTCCATGCGGTCAATCTCGCGCAGCAGGTCGTTGGGGAATTCGATGTCGGCTTTGTCAATCTCGTCAATCAGCAAAGCAACCGGCTCATCAGAGGTAAAGGCTTGCCACAGCACGCCTTTGACAATGTAGTTGTTGATGTCTTTGACCTTTTCACCACCATCAATGGTGGACAACTGCGAGTCACGCAGACGACTCACCGCATCGTATTCATACAGGCCTTGCTGCGCTTTGGTGGTGGACTTGATGTGCCATTGCAGCAAAGGAATGCCCAAAGATTTAGCAACTTCCTCCGCCAGCATGGTTTTGCCAGTGCCTGGCTCGCCTTTCAGTAAAAGCGGCTTTTGCAGGGTGGCTGCGGCGTTGACGGCCAGCATCAAGTCATCAGTGGCAACGTAGTTTTGGGAGCCTTGGAATTTCATACAGTAAATATTTTAAAAAGACAAAAAGAGTAAAAACGGCAGTAAGTGACGAATAAACCCAAGTCAGAAAAAAGGAAGAAGCCACGGATATAATCTTTTTTTAGATTATTTCACTAGATTGTGCTCGAAAAATGAACAAGTTGTTGTTGAAGCTATCCACATTTGCTGTCGCCTCTGTGACGATTGTTGTCACCCTGGCCGTTCCATTGAGCGCCCAAGCTCAAGAAGTCAAGGGTGACGCTGCTGTCGGTAAAACCAAAGTCGCTATGTGTATTGGTTGCCATGGTATTCCAGGTTACCAAGCTAGTTTTCCCGAAATTCACAAAGTCCCTAAAATTTCTGGCCAAAATGCCAAATACATTGTTGCTGCGCTGAATGCATACAAAAAAGGCGAACGCAACCAAGCCAGCATGCGCGGTATTGCAGAAACGTTGAGCGACCAAGACATGGCTGACATTGCTGCCTACTACAGCACACACGGCGTCACCGCTGGCGCTGTGTTGGCTGATAAGCCTAGCAAAACAGCTTCTGCTGCTGTTGATGCGTTGTTGAAAAAAGGCGGCTGCGTTGCTTGCCACGGTGAAAACTTCGCCAAACCGATTGACCCAAGCTACCCGAAAATCGCAGGACAGCACGCTGACTACCTCTATGTCGCTTTGAAAGCCTACAAAACTGAGAAAAACCCAAATGTTGGCCGCTCCAACGGCGTGATGGCAGGTATGGCCAAGCAGTTCTCCAACAGTGAACTCAAAGAAATTTCCAAATACATTGGCTCTTTGGATGGCGATTTGAAAACTGTTTCACAAGCTAGCTTTCGCTAAATAGTTGAAAAGACCCATCAAAAAGCCGCTAAAACTCTGTTTTAGCGGCTTTTGTGCTTTTTTAACAAAAAAAACATGCCAAATATGACTCTAGCCAGCGTATTTACTGCCTAAGCAGCTATTAAAAGTATAGCAATTAATGATTGTACCGATATCCCAATCGTTGTGACAAATCCTTGCCCCGCGCTTTCAAAGTCGTCGCGATATGACCATTCAAACCCACGTCAAACTGTGCCGTCGGGCCAATGGCTGTAAGACTCAAAACGATGCAACCTGATTCATCAAACACCGGTGCGGCCAGGGCGCTGACACCTGCTATGGACAGGTTGACCGCGTCGCTGATGCCGTTTTGACGTACTTTTTCAAGTAGCTGATTGAAATCTGCACCTAGGCTAGGGTGCAGCGCGGTTGTGGTTAATGCATGGCGCAGCTCATAAGCGTGTTCCTCCTGCAGCGCCGCCAGCACAGTGTCTTCAGGTAAATACGCGGCAAACAAACGCCCTGAGGCCGTGTTGCGCAAGCTCATGACCGTGCCGTGGCGCATGGTGACGTGCACGAGGTTGGGCGATTCTTCAATCCGCACAATCGTCGGTCCCCGATTGCCCCATACAGCCAAAGCGACGGTGTGGCCTAGCTGTTTGGCAAGGTCTGCAAGCAGGGGGGAGGCGAGTCGCACGGGGTCAAACTGCTGCAAACTAATCAGTCCAAGCTGCATCGCCAAGGGTCCTAAGCCGTAGTGACCGCTAACTTCGTCTTGCACAATCAAGCCTAATTTATTGAAACTCACGAGGTAAGGGTGCGCCTTGGCAGGCACCATGCCCGCATCCCGCGCCAAGTCTTTCAGCGGCATAGGGCTGCCGTGCTGTGCCAA
>JBEGUP010000237.1:0-3609 GCA_041178825.1 Pseudomonadota bacterium
AAGCCAAGGCTGATATCTGGAAGTTTGACACTGGGTGCAAAAGGATGTGTCAGGCTAGAGGCAGCCAACGGTGTCTCAGGTGATAAGTCTTTCCATTGACCTGATCCCCACACCTGTGCCAAGGCCGCTTGAGGCAATCGATAGCCAGGCGCACCGACTAAATAGCCATCATATTGATCAGCGTAACGAGATGCAGCCACCATGGTGTGACGCCCACCGTTGGAGCACCCGCCAATGTACGAGCGATCCGGCGCTTTGCCGTAAGCCGCAGCAATTAAACCCTTCGCCATAGGCGTTAACTTGCCTACTGCACCATACCCATAGTTTTGTCGTGCTTCTGGATCCGCACCGAATGACGGATTTTGACTACCGTTATGACCCGCATCAGAGCTGATGACCGCAAACCCTTGATGCAACGCACCCGTCAACGGGCCGCCACCTAATGCACCAAGTGCTGGTTGAACAACACCATCTAAACCGCCATTGACTTGGTGATAAAACCGGCCATTCCATTGCGTTGGCAAACGCATTTCAAAACCGATGGCGTAGTCTTTTCCGTCTGCGCCTTTGCGCTCGTCCATGACTCCTTTGACCAAACAATGTGCAGGCGCGTCATAGGCTGTTTTTGGTGCAGTAGGTGCGCCGCTCATAGCCACAGCACCTGCGGCGACTGATACGCTGCTCGTGATACGAAGTTTGTCGTATTTGAACTTTGCAGTAACGTCCGCACAACTGCCAGACATTGCCGCTGGTGTTGCTGCCTTTAACTGTGCAGAAGTCTCTTGCTGCCCACCTAAATGTGAACATGCTGAAAAGAGCGCCACACTGGCAACTCCTACTGAAAAAGTTGCTAGCGTGGTTTTCATTTTCTTGTCTCCATACTTTAAATATTATTTATTCAATTTCTCTCTTGCTCTTCACTAAATAGCCACTGGGTGGCTATTTGTGATTACGCGTCTACTGTAAAACCAATGCGCTTGATCAGCGGACCCCAGCGCTCTAACTCCACTTGCGAGCTCTTCAACTGCTCTGCAGGTGTGCCGCCATATGGAATCAAACCGACTACTTGGAATGAGTCTTGCACAGATTTGTCTTTCAACGCAGCATTGATAGCTACATTTGCAGCTGCCACCACGTTAGCCGGTGTTTTAGCTGGTGCATAGAAACCGAACCACTCTTCCACTGTCAACTCTGGGAAACCTTGCTCAGCAAATGTTGCGACCTCTGGTACGAATGGGGAACGCGTTTTGCCTGAAGTTGCCAAGATACGCATCTTGCCAGCTTTGTGATTTGCCAAGAAGTCGCCATGCGGTGTCACCATGGCAGCAATTTGACCACCCACAACATCCGTCACGCCTGGCACAGAGCCCCGGTATGGCACATGCTTCAAATCAACATTGTTATTCAAGCCCAACAAAGCGCCAATGAAGTGCGGGGTTGAGCCAGCCGCTGGTGAGCCATAGCTCGCTTGCGCTGGATTAGCCTTCGCCCATGCCAAAAAGTCTTTCACAGTCTTGACAGTTGCTGGAACCATAGGCCCGACAGCCAAACCATGGTGAATCATGGAGCTGGTTCCAACAGGTGTGAAATCTTCAAACGGCTTGTATTGCAAGTTTTTAAAGATGTGTGGGTAAAGCGAAATGGCAGAAAAAGGTGTCATCGCTAAAACTGAACCATCAGCAGGTGCACTCTTCAACAAATTCAAAGCGATTTGTCCACCAGCACCTGGTTTGCTATCAATAACGCCAGCGTTTTTAGTGTAGCCAGAGCCCGCAAATTTCTCTGCAACGCGGCGAGCGCAAATGTCACCGGCGCTGCCTGGCGGAAAGCCATAGAGCACTTTGACTTGCTCAATCGGCATAGCAGATTGCGCAAAGGCTGATGGGTTCAAAGCAGCCGTAATGGCCGCGACCATGCTGGCTTGGGTAAAAATTCTACGATCCATACTGAGTCTCCTTTAGTTAACAAAAAAAATAAACTGATAACAAATAATTTGAAATCAGGGTTTGAGAATATTTAACGCTGTGTCTGCATAAAGCGATGACACCAATTCTGCACGCTCCTTCAAAACCGCACGTTGATTAATACTGCCTTTGTCGGTGATTTCACCTTTATCGATATTTGGCGGCTCAGTTAAAACAACAGCTCTGGCTACACGGCTAGCTGAACCAGTGGCAGATTTAGCTAACTCTGTGATCATGGCAGCCATGACAGCTTGCATTTTTTCGTGCAAAGCAATATCACGCATGGTTGCACTGTCGTCCATACCTAGCGCTTTTCTGCACGGAATAAGCGCTGGAATAATCAATGCACCCACCTCTTTTTCATTCAAACCGGTGATCACCACGTCTTGAATATAAGGTGCACCAGCAGCGGTAATTTTGGCGCGCATGGGGCCTACGCTGACAAAAGTTCCAGTGGAGAGCTTGAAGTCTTCCGCAATACGCCCATCAAACTTCAAACCTTTGTGATGGTCTGCTTCGTCAATCCATTTCACGGCATCGCCTGTGCAGAAAAACCCTTCTTCATCAAAGCTCTCTTTTGTGGCTTCTGAGTTTCGCCAATAGCCAGGCGTGATATTCGGCCCCTTGTAGCGTACCTCCACCTTATCGCCGCAGGGTACAAGTTTCAATGTCAAACCCGAACACGGCAAACCTAAATCACCAGACTTCACGTTTGGATTGGTGACAAAAAGTCCAAACGGCGAGCTTTCCGTCATACCCAAACCAGTCGTCATGACGATACGATGACCGATTTCTTTTTCTGCACTTTCAAACAGACTATCCCAGATGGGCTGCGCCAGCGATGCCCCCGCGTAAAAAAACATTCTGCAACGTGACAGCAATGATTTACGCAACTGCCTACCATCTTCGTCATCCACTTTCATGGCTGCAGCGACGTATTCAAAACCTGTGGGTACGTTCAAATACATGGTGGGTGAAATTTCACGCAGATTCTTCAAAGTCTCGCCAATCAAAGCCGGCACAGGCTTGCCATCGTCAATGTACATCGTGCCGCCGTGGTGCAAGATCAAGTTGAAGTCGTGGTTACCGCCAAAGGTGTGGTTCCACGGCGTCCAATCCACCAAAACCAACGGGTCTTCGGCCATCGCAGGAATGGATTGGCTGATTTGCTGCACATTGGCGCAAATCATTTTTTGCGTGTTGATAACACCTTTGGGCAATTTAGTTGAGCCACTGGTGAACAAAAATTTAACAACAGTTTCGTGCCCTGTTGCCGCAACAGCTTGCGCCACTTGCGGCGAAATTTCAGCCGCCAATAGCTCACTAAATATAATGTGTTTTTTGCCTGTAGCCAGCGTATTTATTGCCTGAGTAGCTATATTATTTGTAACAACTACAACATCTGGTTTTGCAACAAAAGCAATGGCTTTGCCATATTTTTCAGCATCACTGGCGTACACAAAACCTGGGGTAATAGTGTCAAAAATATGTTTGAGTTTTTCAAAGTCTTGACTGAGCAAACTGTATGCGGTTGACACGCTGCAATAAGGCACGCCCACCGTCATAGCAGCAATAGCAATCAGCGCATGCTCCAAACTGTTTTCGCTCAAGATGGCAACAGGCCGATCTACACTCAAACCCATAT
>JBEGUP010000238.1:0-3603 GCA_041178825.1 Pseudomonadota bacterium
AGCTTGAATTTGGCGGGTGATGGCTAACAAATTGCCTCTGTCTTGCGCGGGCGTGGCACGTAGCCAGACGAGTAAATCAACAGGTGTTTCAGGTAATTTCAGCTTGCCATCAACAGGCGTTTTGAAGCCATGCAGCTCTTTGGGCGCTTTGATGCTTAGCGTTTTGCATAAATTAGCGCTCAAACCTACAACGATGCGTTGACCATCTGCCGTTTGCAAAAATTGCTTCAAAATTGCAAATGCAGAAGCCTTGGCGGTCTCGCTTTTTAGGTTAAAACTGAGGTAGGTGGCTAGGTGGGGGATGTGTTTGAGAATACCTGTTTGCATGAATGTGTTTGCCTAAAATTTAACGCTTAAAAGTAACTGCATTAATATGGCTGTAGCCAGCGTATTTGCTGCCTAAGAAGCTATAAAAAATATAGCTATAAAGCACGTAAATACTTACCCAGCAGCCTCTAAGCCATTCTTAAAATGCGCCTTCATGGCTGCCACCGTAGCGGCGGTGTCACGGGCGTAGAGTGCGGACATGATGGCGCGGTGTTCGTCTAGCGATTCGGCGATGCGGCCCGTTTTGAGCAGGGAGTTGTGACGGTTCAGCTTCATCACCTTGCGTAAATCAGCCACCATTTGGTCACGCCATTTGTTGTTGGCAATGGCTAAAAGGCGCATGTGGAATTGCTCGTTGACCGAAAAAAATCGTTCTGTATCAATGGTTTGGGATTTTGAGTTCGCTGGTACGGTGGCTTCCAGCGCTTCATGCAATTTGCCCAATTCGGTCATTTGCGCATCCGTCGCCATGCTAGCCACCACGCCGGCGGCATCGCTTTCCAGTAGGCTGAGCAGGTGGTAAACGTCTGTCAAATCTTGCTCAGACACCTCAGTCACATACGCGCCGCGCCGCACTTTCATGGTGACCAAGCCTTCGGTCGCCAGCACTTTGAGCGCCTCGCGCAATGGCGTGCGGCTGATGCCGTATTCTTCGGCCAACTTGAGTTCGTCAATCCAGCTGCCAGGCTCTAAATCGCCTGAAGTTCGCTTAAAAATACGCTGGCGAAGTAGTTCTGCCACTTCTATATAGAGGGCTTTGGTCGATAACGAACGCACAGGGGAATCCAATTCACCTGTATTTACAGCATCTGCGCCTAAAGTGGACGTATTAGAGGGTGAAAGAGGTTGTTTTAACTGAATGACGGCAGGCATGGTGTGAATTGTAAGCTCAGAATAATATTTTGCATTAATAATTATAAATAACGTAGAATAAAACCAACAACAGTAAAACGACTATGACTTCAGAATTCAAACCCGCCAATCTCGCCGACTGGCACAAAGCAGCTGCCAAATCTGCCCCCAATGGCGATGTGAATGCCTTGAACTGGCACACGCCAGACGGTATCGCAGTCAAGCCGCTGTACACGGCGGAGGACACCAAAGACCTGCCCCACACCAACACCTTGCCTGGTTTTGAGCCATACGTGCGCGGCCCGCAGGCGACCATGTACGCGGTGCGCCCATGGACGATTCGACAATATGCAGGTTTTTCTACCGCTGAAGAATCTAATGCTTTCTATCGCAAAGCCTTGGCTGCAGGCGGACAGGGCGTGTCTGTAGCGTTTGATTTGGCGACGCACCGGGGTTATGACTCCGACCATCCACGCGTCACAGGCGACGTGGGTAAAGCTGGTGTTGCTATTGATTCTGTAGAGGATATGAAAATCCTCTTTAACGAGATTCCACTAGACAAAGTGTCCGTTTCCATGACCATGAACGGCGCGGTACTGCCTGTGTTGGCGGGCTACGTGATTGCAGCTGAAGAGCAGGGCGTGAGTCAAGACAAGCTCTCAGGCACGATTCAGAACGACATTCTGAAAGAGTTCATGGTGCGCAACACCTACATCTACGGCCCCGCGCCGTCCATGCGCATCATTGGTGACATCATCGAGTACACGGCGCAACACATGCCCAAGTTCAACTCGATCAGCATTTCCGGCTACCACATGCAAGAAGCGGGCGCGAACCAGGCGCTGGAATTGGCCTTTACCTTGGCAGACGGCAAAGAGTATGTCAAGACTGCTATCAATAAAGGCATGGATGTGGACGACTTTGCTGGTCGCCTGAGCTTTTTCTGGGCGATTGGCATGAATTTCTATTTAGAAGTCGCCAAAATGCGCGCCGCCCGCTTACTGTGGTGCCGCATCATGAAAGGCTTTGATGCCAAATCGCCAAAATCGCTCATGCTGCGCACCCACTGCCAGACCAGCGGCTGGAGCTTGACCGAGCAAGACCCGTACAACAACGTTGTTCGCACCACGGTTGAGGCTATGGCGGCCGTCTTTGGCGGCACGCAAAGCTTGCACACCAACTCCTTCGATGAGGCGATTGCTTTGCCAACCGAGTTCAGTTCACGCATTGCCAGAAACACCCAGCTCATCATCCAAGAAGAAACCCACATCACCAACGTGATCGACCCGTGGGCGGGCAGCTACATGATGGAGTCGCTCACCAACGAGATGGCCGAGAAAGCCTGGGCCATCATCGAAGAAGTCGAAGCCATGGGCGGTATGGTCAAAGCGGTAGACAGCGGCTGGGCCAAGCTGAAAATCGAAGCGGCCGCTGCTGAAAAGCAAGCCCGCATTGACAGCGGTAAAGACGTGATTGTTGGTATCAACAAGTACAAACTCAAAGAAGAAGACGCGATTGAAACCCGCGAGATTGACAACGTTTCAGTGCGTGATGGGCAAATCAAACGGCTCAATGATATCAAGTCAAAACGCGATGCAGACCTTGTATCTGCTGCCTTAGCTGCTATCACAAATGCAGCAAAAGATAACTCTGGCAACCTGCTTGATTTGACCATCAAAGCCATGCGCTTGCGTGCGACGGTAGGCGAAGTCAGCGACGCTTTAGAGCAAATCTACGGCCGCCACCGCGCTGATCCGCAAAAAGTGCAGGGCGTTTATGCGGCGGCGTACGGCACGAACGCAGACGGAACAGCCAATAATGAGGGCGACACCATGGAATACTGGAACCAACTCAAAGCCGACATCGCCGAGTTCGGCGTCAAACAAGGCCGCCGTCCGCGTGTGATGATCTCTAAACTCGGCCAAGACGGTCACGACCGTGGTGCTAAAGTCGTAGCCACCGCCTTTGCTGACCTCGGTTTTGACGTCGACATGGGCCCCCTGTTCCAAACCCCAGAAGAATGCGCCCGCCAAGCGATTGAGAACGACGTCCACGCCGTTGGCGTCTCCACCCTAGCCGCAGGCCACAAAACCCTGGTCCCCGCCATCATCGCCGAGCTGCGCAAGCAGGGCGCAGACGACATCATCGTGTTTGTCGGTGGCGTGATTCCACGGCAAGATTACGACATGTTGTACGCTGCGGGCGTCAAAGGTATTTACGGGCCAGGCACGCCGATTCCGGTGAGTGCACGGGATGTGTTGTTGCAGATTGAGAAGGCTTTGGGTTGACTTTGACTTATTTGATATGTATCATTGATATGTATCATTGATATGTATCAAATATAGCCTTCTAAGGAGTAAATCATGCAAGCAGCACTAGAAACAGCCAAAATTTTTACCACAGGGCGCAGCCAAGCTGTGCGGT
>JBEGUP010000239.1:0-3596 GCA_041178825.1 Pseudomonadota bacterium
TGAACTGTTCGGAATAACCGAACAGTTGCCAAAGGTGTTAGCTCACCGTCCTCAAAGATATGCTTGATGTGCTCGCTGATGGTGCCTTTTGCCTTGCCGAACAGTTCGGTTAGCTGCTTTTGGTTGAGCCAAAGTGTCTCAGCATCTAACATCACGTCGATGCGAGTTACGCCGTCTTCGCTTTGATAAATTAGAAATTGCTGAGCATCAGACATGTTGGCTTACTTTTTAGCAATGGTATTAAATACTGTATATTATGCCAGTATATTTATGACTTGCCAAATTTAAAGCGCTTCGCCAAGTCTCCCCACCCCCTCAACAATCTTCTCCACATCCACAGTCGCAAAGCTCAACCTGAGGGTAGACACATCCGCATCATGCGCAAAAAACGGGGCTCCTGGGACGAAGGCGACCAATTTATCTATCGCGCGTTTGGCAAACTCGTTGGCGTTATTGGGTTTTCCACCCTCGCCTGTTAACTTCGCCCAAAAGAACATGCCCCCTTGCGGTTCGTTAAAGCTAATCGCACTGCCTAGCTCGCGACGCAGGCTTTCGGCCATGACTCGGGCACGTTCGGCGTAGGTGGTGCGGACTGCGGCTAAGGCTGTGTCCAGACGGTTCAGGGTTAAGTAATGGGCGGCGGTGGCTTGGGTTAGGTTGCTGGTGTGGGCGTCGCTGAACTGTTTGCACATGGTGGCGTTGGCCAAGAGCGCGGGGGGCGCTATCATCCAGCCAACGCGCAGGCCGGGGCTCAAGATTTTGCTGAAACTGCCGCAGTGGGCCAGCAAGTCACGGCTGCCTGGCACGGTGTGGCTGAGGGCGAGTAAGGACGGCGGTGGCAGATCATCAACAGTTTTAGCGAAGTAGAGCTCGCAATACGGGTCATCCTCCACCACCAAGGTGTTGTATTTGACGGCCAGCTCCAGCACGCGCTTGCGCCGCGCCAAGCTTAGCGTTGCGCCACTGGGGTTGCCGAAGGTGGGGATGAGGTAGACCATTTTGGGTTTGTGCTCGGCGATCAGCGCTTCTAATTTGTCCGTATCGACACCATCGGCATCTGTAGGTGCGCCAATGACGTGTGCGCCGTAGAGGCGGAAGCACTGGATGGTGGCTAAAAACGTGGGTGCTTCGACGATGACTTTGTCGCCGGGGTTGATCATGACTTTGCCCAGCAAATCTAAGCCCTGCTGGCTGCCGGTGGTGACTATGAGGCCTTCGGGGGCTACTGTCACACCTTTATTCGCCATGAACT
Source organism: Pseudomonadota bacterium (assembly GCA_041178825.1). Taxonomy (GTDB): domain Bacteria; phylum Pseudomonadota; class Gammaproteobacteria; order Burkholderiales; family Burkholderiaceae_C; genus Aalborgiella. Next base: position 1,253 of record JBEGUP010000239.1, read on the forward strand.
TGCTCAGTCCTTCGCGCAGCGGGCCAAAGCCCTCGGTTGCGCCATATTGCAGCACGGGACCGGGGTTGTTGGCTAGCACTGCGGCGGTGGATTCGGCGATGCCCTCAACGTCAAACAACGCCGGGTCAGGGAAGCCGCCCGCAAAGCTAATGATGCCGGGTTTACCCAGCAGTTTGAAGAGTTCGCGGATGGCGGAGGTTTCTACGTTTTTCAGGCGGTCGGCAAGTTGCATGGTTTTTCCAGAAATTGAAGGAATGCTTTTAACCCCGTTCGGACTGAGCTTGTCGAAGTCATTAAGAACCCTTCGACAGGCTCAGGGCGAACGGATAGGTTGGTTTACGACATTGTGCCTAAATTTAAGCATCTTTCTGCGAAACTAGGGCTATGAAGAAAGAAAATATCGCCCCGTTTTTCGCCACGCTGAAAGCCGCCAACCCCATGCCGGTGACGGAGCTGGAATACACCAGCGTGTTTGAGCTGCTGACCGCTGTGCTGCTAAGCGCCCAAGCCACCGATGTGGGCGTGAACAAGGCGACGCGACGGCTGTTCCCCGTGGCGAACACGCCGGCGAAGATATTGGCGCTTGGTTTGGACGGGTTGGAAAGTTATATCAAAACCATCGGTCTGTATCACAGCAAAGCCAAGCACTTGCTGCAAACCTGCCAAATGCTGGTTGAGCAGCACAACAGCGTCGTCCCCAGAGACCGCGCAGCCCTAGAAGCCCTGCCCGGCGTGGGGCGAAAGACGGCGAACGTGGTGCTGAACTCGGCCTTTGGCGAGGCGACGATGGCGGTGGACACCCATATTTTCCGCATGGGCAACCGCACAAGGTTAGCGCCTGGCAAAACGCCGCTAGAAGTGGAGCTGAAACTGCTCAAATGCATCCCACCCGAATACTTGGTTGACGCGCACCACTGGCTGATTTTGCATGGCCGCTATGTGTGTACGGCGCGCAGCCCACAGTGCGGGGCTTGCCAAGTGGCAAAATACTGTACGTTTACCGATAAAAACTTAGGAATTTAAAAAATATGGCCTCTAGCCTTCTCGCCCTCATTGACGACATTGCCTCCATCTTAGACGACGTGGCCCTGCTCACCAAAGTAGCCGCCAAGAAAACCAGCGGCGTGCTGGGGGACGATTTGGCGCTGAATGCGCAGCAAGTCACCGGCGTGAAGGCGGACCGCGAGCTGCCTGTGGTGTGGGCTGTGGCCAAGGGCTCGTTCATCAACAAGGCGATTTTGGTGCCTGCGGCCATTGCCATTAGCTACTTTGCGCCGTGGTTGGTCACGCCGTTGTTGATGGTCGGCGGGGCATTTTTGTGTTTTGAGGGGTTTGAAAAACTGGCGCACAAGTTTTTGCACAGCAAAGCCGATGACGCGGCTCACCACGATGAGCTGGTCAGCGCATTGGCAGATTCCAACAAAGACATGGTGCAGCTTGAGAAGGACAAAATCAAAGGCGCAGTGCGAACAGACTTTATTTTGTCTGCCGAGATCATCGCCATCACCTTGGGCACGGTGCAAACCCAGCCTTTAAGCACCCAAATCGCCGTGCTAACCAGCATTGCTATTTTGATGACGGTGGGCGTTTACGGCTTGGTGGCTGGCATTGTGAAGATTGATGACGCAGGGCTGCATTTGACCCAACAAAACGCCCTCGGTAGTTTCAAACACAGCTTTGGGCGCGGCATTTTGTGGTTTGCGCCGTACATGATGAAGGCGCTGTCCATCGTGGGCACGGCGGCGATGTTTTTAGTCGGTGGCGGGATTTTGACGCATGGGATTCAAGCCATTCACCATTGGGTGGAAGCGGTAACGGCTGGTCAAAGCGGGTTTGTAGCGGGCGTGATATCGCTGGGTACGGACGCGGTGACGGGTATTTTGGCGGGTGCGGCTGTGTTGGCAGTGGTAACGCTGGTTAACCGGATTCGCAAATAAGTGTCAAAAAAGTATTGAAAATTAAGCGGCAACTTTTTTCTTTTTAACCGCCGCGCTATATAAAGCGTTTAAATCGCTCTGTACAGATTTAGAAAACTGGTTGAACTGCCCTTGCAACATGGCATTCGCCTCAGCAGTTTTGCCACGGTTTTGCAAAGCGACAACGTTGGATGCCGCAAAATGGAACATTTTGTGGTGGCTCATCAGCGCGGTAAAACCGGGGTGCAAGCCCAAGCGAGCTTTGCCAGTTGAATGAATCCATTTGCCCAGTTCGCAACGGTCATCAAAGCAGATGGTATTGGCATCGAATGCTTCTTTGGAAGTACCGTCCAGATAAGCTTGGAGGCGATTTTTCCAATTTTCATGCGCTGACAGTGCCACATGAATGTCCAAATCGTTTAGCGCCG
>JBEGUP010000240.1:0-3567 GCA_041178825.1 Pseudomonadota bacterium
TGCAGCTGTTTGACCCACTGACGGGCAAAATCCGCCAGAAAATTCCGCGTTTCACGGTCTACCCAAGCAGTCATTACGTCACGCCGCGTGATCAGGTCGTCACAGCCATTGAAACCATCAAAATCGAGCTGGCCGAACGGATTTCGCACTTTTTGAAAGAGGGCAAACTGGTCGAAGCGCAGCGGATTGAGCAGCGTACGCGGTTTGACCTGGAAATGTTGACCGAGGTCGGCCACTGCAAAGGCATTGAAAACTACTCGCGCCACCTGAGCGGCTCCAATCCCGGCGACCCGCCATCGACATTGACCGACTACATGCCCAAAGACGCGATGATGTTTGTGGACGAAAGCCACGTCACCATCGGGCAGTTCGGCGCGATGTATTTGGGCGATCGCTCGCGCAAATCGACGCTGGTGGAATATGGCTTCCGTTTGCCAAGTGCCATGGACAACCGACCACTGAAGTTTGCCGAGTTTGAGACCAAAATGCGCCAAGTCGTGCTGGTATCGGCCACGCCGTCGAACTGGGAAAAAGAACATGCAGGGCAGGTGGTGGAGCAGGTTGTGCGACCGACTGGTTTGGTGGACCCAGAAGTCGAAGTGCGCCCGGCGACCAGTCAAGTGGACGATGTGCTGCAGGAGATCCGCATTCGCGTCGAGAAATCAGAACGCGTCTTCATCACCACCTTGACCAAGCGCATGGCGGAGCAACTGACGGATTATCTGGCGGACAACGGCGTGAAAGTGCGCTATTTGCACAGCGATATTGACACCGTGGAGCGGGTAGAGATTTTGCGGGATTTGCGACTCGGCGCGTTTGACGTGCTGGTTGGCATCAACCTGCTGCGCGAGGGTTTGGACGTGCCAGAGGTGAGTTTGGTGGCGATTTTAGATGCGGACAAAGAGGGCTTTTTGCGGTCTGAGCGGTCATTGATTCAAACCATTGGCCGCGCCGCCCGTAATTTGAACGGCCGCGCCATTTTGTACGCCGACAAAATCACCGACTCCATGCGCAAAGCGATGGACGAAACCCAGCGCCGCCGCGACAAGCAAATCGCCCACAACACGTTGAACGGCATCACGCCGATGAGTATCAATAAGAAGATCAAAGACCTGATCGACGGTGTTTACAGCTCCAAAGCTGGGGCGGAGATGGAGCGTTTAGAGAACGACGCCATGAATCGCGCCAAGGTGGAAGACATGTCCGAAAAAGACATTGGCCGCGAAATCAAACGCTTGGAGAAACTGATGATGCAGCATGCTAAGGATTTGGAATTCGAAAAAGCGGCGAGGGTGCGTGACCAGTTGCATATTTTGAAAGAGCAGGCGTTTGGGGCACCGGGGGCGGACAATATTTTGTCGATTGAACGGTAAACGAAGCGCTAAAACGCAGCAAACTGTCTCAATTTGAGAATCCATACAAGACCACTAAGTTAATAATTAGACTAATCAGTATCTTTTTCAATCTAACTGGTATAAAATCCAATATGTCGGGAACTTATCAAGGGATTACCCGACTAATAAGTTCGACTTCTGCTATACTTGACTTAATTACTCGGTCAACCTGCATTTTCATGAGAAGCAAGGGTTTCTACCGAGATAACCACTAGGAAACTGTTATGAGACTCACCACAAAAGGCCGTTTTGCAGTCACCGCGATGATAGATTTAGCACTGCGCCAAACCAATGGCCCAGTTACTTTGGCGACGATCAGCGAGCGCCAACACATTTCCTTGTCTTATTTAGAGCAACTTTTTGGCAAATTGCGCCGTGCGCAGTTGGTCGAATCCACCCGTGGTCCGGGCGGCGGTTACACCTTGGCGCGTAACGCGGCTGATATTTCTGTGACCGACATCGTGATTTCAGTGGATGAGCCGCTAGACGCCACCCACTGTGAAGGTCGCGAAAATTGCCATGGAGAAGGTACGGGCAAATGCATGACGCACGACCTGTGGACGTCATTGAACAGTAAAATGACTGAGTTTTTAGACTCTGTATCGCTACAAAAACTGATGGACGACCACCACGCGAAGGGTGGGGTTGAGATAGTCAGCGCTCCCATTTCTAAACGCGGTATTTCTAGTATGCCAGTGCAAAAGCCGGTGCGCACGAACGCGCCAAACTCGGTTTTCGCTTTGGGTGCTATGTATGCAGCCAAGACTTAATCAACGTTAATTTATCTTTATTTATTAATTTAATTTGTTATTTAACTATTAATTTTATAGCTGCTTAGGCAATAAATACGCCGCTTACATCTATATTCAAGCCATATTTACCTTAATTTGAGCACTTAAATGGACGCAACGCCACATTTCCCAATTTACTTAGATTACAGCGCCACCACGCCGTGTGACGGCCGCGTGGTCGACGCCATGATTCCTTGGTTGCGCGAGCACCACGGCAACCCAGCGTCACGCAGCCACGCCTGGGGTTGGGAGGCGGAAGCCGCCGTGGAAACCGCACGTGGACATATTGCCGATTTGATTGGTGCAGACCCGCGTGAAATCGTTTGGACATCGGGTGCGACCGAGTCAAACAACTTGGCGATCAAAGGAGCCGCTGGTTTTTACAAAACCAAAGGCAAGCACATCATCACCGTAAAAACCGAGCACAAAGCTGTGCTTGATACCTTCCGTGAGCTGGAGCGCCAGGGTTTTGAGGCGACTTATCTTGATGTCAAAGACGACGGTTTGCTGGATTTGGAAGTTTTCAAAGCCGCCATTCGCCCAGACACGATTTTGGCCAGCGTCATGTTTGTGAACAACGAAATCGGCGTGATTCAAGACATCACCGCCATTGGCAACATTTGCCGCGAAAAAGGCGTGATTTTCCACGTGGACGCTGCGCAAGCCACAGGTCGTATCGACGTTGATTTGTCCAAATTGCCTGTCGATTTGATGAGCTTGACCTCACACAAAACCTATGGTCCCAAAGGTATTGGTGCTTTGTACGTGCGCCGCAAACCGCGCGTTCGCTTGGAAGCGCAAATGCACGGCGGTGGACACGAGCGCGGCATGCGTTCGGGTACGCTGCCAACGCACCAGTGCGTCGGCATGGGCGAGGCTTTCCGCATCGCCAAGCTGGAAATGGCGGCAGACAATGTGCGTATTCGTGCCCTGCACGAGCGTATGTTGAACGGTTTGAAGGATATTGAGCAAGTGTTTTTGAACGGTCATGCCGACAAACGCATTCCGCACAACTTGAACATGAGCTTTAACTATGTTGAAGGCGAGTCTTTGATCATGGGTATCAAAGGTTTAGCTGTTTCAAGTGGTTCAGCTTGTACGTCCGCTTCATTAGAGCCAAGTTATGTACTTCGCGCCTTGGGCCGCAGCGACGAATTGGCGCACAGCAGCCTGCGCATGACGATTGGCCGCTGGACAACAGAAGCCGAAATCGACTTCGCAGTAGAAACCATCAAACTCAATGTCGCGAAACTGCGCGACCTGAGCCCGCTGTGGGATATGCACTTAGAAGGCATTGATATTTCCACGATACAGTGGGCAGCGCATTAAAATCTAGCATGAAAACTATTTCACTCATTAACTATAAAGGTGGTGTTGGTAAG
>JBEGUP010000241.1:0-3561 GCA_041178825.1 Pseudomonadota bacterium
TTTACTGCAACACCGTGGTCGCGCCGTGGTGTTTGAAGACATTGAAGACTTCCACGCTCGTATTGACACTGACGATTTGGACATTGACGAGCATTGCATCATGGTGTTGAAAAACTGCGGTCCTAAAGGCTACCCCGGCATGGCCGAAGTGGGTAACATGCCCTTGCCACCGAAAATTTTACAAAAAGGTATCACTGACATGGTGCGCATCAGCGACGGCCGCATGAGCGGCACCGCCTACGGCACCGTCGTGCTGCACACCTCGCCCGAAGCGGCGGCTGGTGGCCCGCTGGCGCTGGTCAAAAATGGTGACATGATTGAGCTAGATGTCGCGGGTCGTCGCCTGCATTTGGAGGTGAGCGACCAAGAGCTAGCCGAACGCCGCCTCAGCTGGAAGCCACCACAGCACCCCACGCGCGGCTATCAAAAAATCTATGTTGACCACGTGCAGCAAGCGCATTTGGGTGCAGATTTGGACTTTTTGGTTGGCGGTAGCGGTGCTTTGGTACCACGCGACTCGCATTGATCATTAAATAATGAACTACCCCAAGACGGCAATTTAGAGAAAAAGCACATGCGAGATAAAACGACAGAAATCCAGTGGTTGCGGCATGCTGGGCAGTCGTTGGGTCTCGTGCCCAGTTTGGGAGGCGGCGTTGCGGCTTGGCAGCTTGATAGCCATCATGCGGTCAACCAAACTAAAGCTGTGGTTGATTTGTGGCGACTCTGGGATGGCGCAAATGCTGACAGATACGCGTTGGCATCGTTTCCAATGGTGCCATGGTCAAACCGGATTGGTTTAGGTGGTTTTGAGCAAGATGGGATATTTCACCATATTGAACCCAACCGCGATGGCGAGGCGTACCCCATTCACGGAGATGGGTGGTTGCAACCTTGGGTATTGACACAGCCCAGTGACGACACCGTCGTCATGACACTTGAGTCGCATGAGTTCCAAGGGAATCCATACAACTACTGTGCGGAGCAACGCTTCGTCTTGCATGAAGCAGGCATGACGCAAACGCTAAGCGTTACGCATATGGGTGACAGTCCACTGCCTTATGGTTTAGGTCAGCACCCGTGGTTTTTGCGCTCGCCAAGTACCAGTTTGCACGCCCCAGTTAAAGGTGTTTGGCTCAGCGGTGCAGACCCCATGCCCACCAGACATGCAAATGATTTCCCAGTGTCTTGGGATTTGAATGGTGGCATCAATGTAAACGGCACATTGGTTGACAATGCCTTCACAGGTTGGGCGGGTCATGCAAGCATTCACTACCCTGATAAAAAATTGAAAATAACCATGCGTGTGCCGGATGTTCAGGGGAACAAAAAACAAGAAGGCTTTTGTTTGCTCTATCGCCCAGAACAGGGCTCTGCTTTTTGTTTTGAACCAGTGACGCACCCAATTGACGCCTTTCACGTGCCAGGAAAACCGGGGCTTGTGACTTTAAACCAAGGTGAAACTCTCAGCCTAAATGTAAGTTGGGGTTTGGAAGCATTGCTTGCATAGCTAATTTTATCTAGCTAATGGTTTTCAATTAGCTACACCCCCATCGTTTATTGGTGTTAGGTAGTTCTGCGGTCTGTTTCAAATAATCTTTGCAGGACACAAAACACGAATAACAATGTTCCTATGACAATTCGCGTCCACCATGAGCTAAGTGAACCATCAAACATGATGAGCGATTGGATCATGCCGAGTGTCAACACGCCAAAAAGTGTACCAAACACGTAGCCGACGCCACCACTGAGCAGGGTTCCTCCGATAACAACAGCCGCAATCGCGTCCAGCTCCAAGCCTACTGCATGCAGGCCGTAGCCAGAAAGCATGTAAAAAGTAAATGCCACACCGCCCAGTGCTGCACAGAAACCGCTTAATGCATAAACCCCAATAGTAGTTTGTGCGACTGGCAACCCCATGAGCACGGCGGAGTGCTCTGCGCCACCGATGGCATACACGGTGCGCCCAAATTGTGTGTAGTGTGCAATATAAACGGCTCCTGCTAGCACCAGTAGTGCCAGTATGGCGCTGATGGAAACCATAGCGCCTTCTGCCCAAAGGTGGATACGAGTCTGCGCTAAAACTGTGTAATTTGGATCTGTGATGCTGATGGAGTCGATGCTGATGAGGTAACAAAGACCTCGCGCTAAAAACATACCTGCTAAAGTGACTATGAAGGGCTGCAAGCGGAAACGCTGAATCAACCATCCCATGAAAGCGCCAAATAACATTCCCATTGACAGCACCACAGGAATGGCAAACATCAAATTCCAGTGAAAATGTTGGACAAGTTTTGCTAAAACAACGGTACTCAACGCTACTACAGACCCGACTGAGAGATCAATGCCGCCAGACAAAATGACAAACGTCATGCCCACAGCCACGATGACCAGAAATGCATTGTCAATCAGCAAGTTCAAAAACACCTGCATCGAGAAAAACCCAGTGTAAGACACCGAACCAAACACCGACATTGCTAAAAACAGCGATACGGTCGCGGCTAATGGAACATATTTACTTTGCAATTTCATGGGTGGCTCCTAATATCCGGACGAACCACCCAGCCACGAACTGCACGCCGAAATTCGGGTGATTGCATCAGCATGACCACGAAAACAACGGCAGCCTTGACCACTAGATTGATTTCTGGCGGAACACCAATGGAATAGATGGTGGAGGTAAGCGTCTGAATAATGAGCGCACCAATCATGCTGCCGGCTAAGCTGAAACGCCCCCCCGTCAAAAGTGTGCCGCCTAATGTGACCGCCAAAATGGCATCAAGCTCAAGCAAATTACCGGCATTGTTGCCATCGGCACTCTTGACGTTGGAACTGATAATCAGCCCTGCAATACCTGCTGTGAGTCCGCAAAATGCATAAACACACATGCTAATAAGTCGCTCGCGTACACCGGCAACGCGAGCCGCCGCAGGGTTAATGCCGATGGCTTGAATAAACAAGCCCAATGCAGTGTGTGTAACCGTCAGGTGCATCGCCACATACACAAAGGCAGCGATGAACAAAGCAAACGGCAACCCCCACAAATAGCCACTGCCAATGTAAAAATAGGGTGGATAGTACACCGTGACGATTTGCCCATCAGTCAAGAGTTGAGCGACGCCTCGCCCTGCGACCATCAGAATTAACGTAGCAATAATAGGTTGCAAACCGATTTTGGCAACGAGTACGCCGTTCCATAGCCCACACGCCAGTGCAGTAAGTAGCGCACACACAATGGCTAGCCACATTGGGAAGCGGCTGATGTGCTGGGGGATGCCGTCTGTGATGACGAGTTTTCCTCCAACCATCAGGGCTGCTACTGCCGCGCTGATCGCCACAGTGGCTCCCACAGAAATGTCAATACCTCGGGTGGCGATGACCAGTGTCATACCCAAGGACACAAGCATCAAGGGCGCAGCGCGGTTCAAAATGTCGATGATGCTGCCGTACAGATGCCCATCACGCCACTGCAAAATCCAGAATCCAGGGTTCATGCTGGCATTGACGATCAAGATCAGGACCAAAGTGACCACTGGCCATAACAAGGGGTGTGTTTGTACC
>JBEGUP010000242.1:0-3560 GCA_041178825.1 Pseudomonadota bacterium
GCCAGCGACATTCCGGGTGAAAACAACTGCGGCCCCATCATCCATGACGACCCGTTTTTGGCCGCTGGCAAGGTCGACTTTTTGGGGCAAGCCGTCGCCGTGGTCGTGGCGCGGGACATGCTCTATGCCCGCGAAGCGGCCAAAAAAGCCGTTGTCAAGGTCAAAGAACTCCCCGCGATTTTGACGATTGACGAAGCCATGGCTGCCAAAAGCTTTGTCATGCCAGCGAAAGGGATCACGCGTGGCACACCGTTAGAGGCCATCAAAGCTGCCCCGCACAGCTTCAAAGGTCAAACAACTTGCGGCCAGCAAGAGCAGTTTTACTTAGAAGGTCAAATCACTTACGCCGTACCGCGTGAAGATGGTCAGCTCACTTTGTACGTCTCTACCCAGCATCCTGACGGCAACCAGCGTGAAGCCGCTGCCGCCTTGAATTTGACGACGAGCGATGTAGAAGTGATTTGCCGCCGCATGGGTGGCGCATTTGGCGGCAAAGAGGGCAATGCCAGCATCTTCTCGCAAAGTGCCGCATTGGCCGCCTTCAAACTGCAAAAGCCAGTCAAACTGCGTGTCAACCGCGATGACGACATGATGATCACCGGCAAACGGCACGATTTCCGCGCTGATTATGAAGTCGGGTTTGACGACGCAGGTCGTATTTTGGGCGTTGATGTGGTGTTGGCCTCGCGCTGCGGCTACAGCACCGACTTTTCAGGTCCGGTGAACGACCGTGCCGTGCTGCACATCGACAACTGCTATTACCTGCCGAATCTGTCCATCATCAGCCACCGCTGCAAAACCAATATGCAAAGCGCGACCGCGTTTCGCGGTTTTGGTGGCCCACAGGGGATGTTTGCGATTGAAACTGTTATTGAGCAGATTGCCCAAAAATTGGGCAAAGACCCGTTAGAAGTCCGCAAAGTCAATTTGTACCAAGACCCAGTCGTTTCTGGCAAAAACGACACCATGACCACCCAATACGGCCAGCAGATTGAAGACTGGATTGGCGACAAAGTCATGGCGCAGTTGGAACAAGAATCCAACTACAGCCAGCGTCGAGCCGGCATTGCCAGCTACAACAAAGCGAGCAAATACAAGAAAAAAGGCATCGCCCTAGTGCCGCTCAAGTTCGGCATCAGCTTCACAGCCACCATGTTGAACCAGGGCGGTGCGCTCTTGAACATCTACATGGACGGCTCGGTCAGCGTCAACCACGGCGGCACCGAGATGGGGCAGGGCTTGAACACCAAAATGGCGCAGGTAGCGGCAGATGGTTTGGGCATTCCGGTTAGCTTTGTTCGTGTCACGGGTACGGACACCCAAAAAGTGCCCAACGCCTCTGCCACGGCCGCGTCGAGTGGGGCTGACATCAACGGTGCAGCGGTTAACAACGCTTGCGACCAAATGCGGGTACGCCTGGCTGCAGTAGCTGCACGCATGCTGAATTGCTCTGAAAATACTATCAAATTCATAGCTGGTCAGGCAGTAAATACGTCGGCTAACATCGATATTGGCGCTAAAAATTCAGTTGACTGGAAGAGCTTGGTCAAACAAGCTTGGCTAGACCGCGTGGGTCTGTCCGTCACTGGTTTTTACATGACGCCAGACATCAAATACGATTTCATGACCCTGCAAGGCAAGGCGTTTTACTACTTCTGCTACGGCGCAGCGGTGACGGAAGTTGAAATAGATACCCGCACCGGCGAGTGGTGGTTGCAAAAGGTCGACATCGTGCACGACGCTGGCAAATCCATCAACCCCGCCATCGACATTGGCCAAATTGAAGGCGCTTACGTACAAGGCATGGGCTGGCTGACCATGGAAGAATGTATTTGGGACATGAAGAAGAATGCTGAAGGAATGGGACGCGGAAAACTGCTGACCCACGGCCCAAGCACTTACAAAATCCCCGTGGCGAGCGATATTCCTGAGCACTTCAAAGTCAGCTTGTTTGACGGCGAAAACGTCAAACCGACACCCTTCAAGAGCAAAGCGGTGGGAGAGCCACCGTTGATGTTGGCATTGAGTGCGTATTTTGCGATTCGCGACGCGGTCAGTGCATCCGCCGACCACAAAGTGCCTGTTTTCATGGACGCACCAGCTACGCCAGAGCGGATTTTGATGGCTTGTGAGGGCTTGAAAAGCGCCAAAGCTGCTTAAAAATTGGTCAACAGTGGACTTTGCAGCTGAATTTCAGCGACTCATCGCTAGTGAAGACGCTGTCATCGTCAGCATCGCCTCCACCCAAGGCTCCGCCCCGCGCGAGGCTGGAACTTGGATGGCGGTGTTTGCTTCCAAAATCATCGGCACGATAGGCGGTGGTCATGTTGAATTTGAAGCCATCGCGGAAGCCAGAGCGCTTTTAAAAGATCCAGAATCCACACCCGATGACAGTTCAAAATCGTATGAAAAACGCTACGTTTTAGGCCCCAGCCTGGGTCAATGCTGCGGTGGCGTGATGGTAGTTCACTATGAAAAATATAGCTGTTTAGGCAGTAAATACGCTGGCTACAACCAAAAAGAACTCCTAAATCCGACTTTTGATGCAATTTCGACGATAAAACTACAAATTCATCGTCAAAACGTAGCCCTTTTTGGTGGCGGCCACGTCGGCAAAGCCATCGTCAATATCCTCAGCACCCTGCCCATGCAAGTGATGTGGATCGACAGCCGCGATGAAATCTTTCCAGACGAGCTGCCAAGCAACGTCGTTTGCGAACATTCCGACCCCGTGCAAGCGGCAGTCAACGACTTGGCTGCCAACAGCCACGTCCTCATCATGAGCTTTAGCCACGCCGAAGACCTAGACATCGTCGCCGCCTGCCTGTTGCGTCAGCGGGAGAGAGCGGATTTGCCCTTTATCGGCTTGATTGGCAGCAAAACCAAATGGGCAACCTTCCGCCATCGGCTGCAAGATCGCGGGTTTTCAGCCGCAGAACTGGCGCGCATCACCTGCCCAATTGGCGTGGAAGGCATCAAAGGCAAGGAGCCAGAGGTGATTGCGGTGGCGGTGGCGGCGCAGTTGTTGCAGTGTCGTAAATCAACGCACTAACTTTCACCCCTAAAATACGCCTCTAGCCGGAGTATTTGTTGCCTGAATAGCTATTATATTTATAGCTATTATTTTTGCAGCATTTTTTCGACTTCTGACAAATCCAAACCATACATTTCCGCAAACTCAGCCGTCTTTTTGCCGCTGCCTTCAAAAGCACGTTTCAAAGCGGTTTGCTTGGCTTGTTTGGCATCGTGCTCTGCTAGAGCTTCTTCAAGTAGTTTGGTCGCTTCAACATCGGCGTTTTGCACACGGACTTGGTAATCTTGGCGGCTCAAGCCGGAGGCGACGAAGGCTGCGATGAGCTGTTTGCGGAAGATGGGGCGTAAATTCAGCTTCGTTTTGGCTTTGGCGTTGGAGACGACACGGCGGCGAAAGAGTTCTAAAAGCGCTAGGTAAACGTGTTCTGGCGATACATCTTCGACGGCGTTGCCTTGCAAATCATGGCGTTTATGACCATCCGCGACGCATTGCAGGTAGCGCGTGGAGCGGGCGTGAAAGCCGAGGG
>JBEGUP010000243.1:0-3539 GCA_041178825.1 Pseudomonadota bacterium
GCAAGCATGAGTACAACTGCGTCATACAGTACAGACGGCGACCCAGCCAATTGCGCGTCTGCCGCTTTCTTGGTTCCGTCATCCAGCACCGCACCATAAATTTTGGGTGCAATCAATTTAACTTTGGAACCGGCCTTTTGCAGAGCAGTAACCAGCGCATTCAATGCTTTGGCGTCTGTGCCATCAGCCATTAAAACACCAACACATCGGCCATCCAGCGTGGGTTTTGCCTTTTTCATGAGGCTGAGTGCATCAGATGTAGGCATGTTGATGGGCGAAACAGCCGCTTTGGCTGCGGGCGGCAGCGAGTCCATGGCCAAACCATGCGCTACGGTGCTGGCTAGATTTTCGTCAATCACGCGCAAATGCGACACGATGCGCTCTCGGATGCTAGCAGTCTCAACCTTTGAAAGCTCAAACGTCAAAGCCGCAGCGATATGAGTTTGCTCAGTTTCAGTTTGGCTGCTGAAAAACAGACGCGCTTGGCTGTAGTGGTCTGCAAAACTAGCTGACCGTGAACGACCACGTACGCCATCCTCAAGACGGGTGGCATGGCTGTGTTGCCCCACGATTTGAGATGCTCTTGCGCTATCAGGTGCCAAGCTGTTGGGTTCATAGGCGACGCGCCCTTTGGGGACATCTGTTTGCCCAAAACCGTCGCGCTGAAAATGGTGCACTGGGCAGCGTGGCTTATTGATAGGTAGCTGTTGGAAGTTAGGGCCGCCCAAGCGGTGAACCTGTGTGTCGTTGTAGGACATCACGCGACCTTGCAACAAGGGGTCGTTGCTGAAGTCCATCCCCGGCACGATGCGTGAAGGGTTAAAAGCAGATTGCTCTGTTTCCGCAAAGAAGTTGTCTGGGTTTCTGTCCAAAACCATGCGACCTATCACCTGCAAGGGAACCAGTTCTTCAGGTATCAATTTGGTCGCATCCAGCACATCAAAGGGAAAGGCCTGCGCTTCTGTCTCAGTGAAGAGCTGTACGGCCAGATCCCATGCTGGGTATTTTTTCTGTTCAATCGATTCAAACAAATCCCGGCGGTGAAAATCAGCATCAGCGCCCGCAATTTTGACGGCTTCGTCCCATACCAAAGACTGCGCGCCAAGTGTGGGTCGCCAATGGTATTTGACAAAGGTAGATTCCCCCTTGGCATTGATCAATCGAAAGGTATGCACACCGAAACCTTCAATCATGCCAAGTGATCTTGGGATAGTTCGGTCACTCATGACCCACATCAGCATGTGCATGGACTCGGGCATCAGCGATATGAAATCCCAAAACGAATCGTGGGCGCTGCTTGCTGAGGGAAAACCACGATCAGGCTCTCGCTTGACCGAGTGCACCAGATCTGGAAACTTCATGGCGTCTTGAATAAAGAACACAGGAATGTTGTTGCCAACCAAATCCCAGTTGCCTTCATCGGTGTAAAACTTGACAGCAAACCCTCTCACGTCACGCACAGTATCCGCAGACCCAGCTGGGCCGGCGACAGTGGAGATACGTGTAAAAACAGGAACGCGTTTACCAAGCTCCGTCAACACCTTGGCGGTGGTGAACTTTGAAAGTGACTTGGTCAATTCAAAGTAGCCATGAGCCGCAGAGCCTCTAGCATGAACCACACGTTCAGGGATGCGCTCTCTGTCGAAGTGCGACAGCTTGTCCAAAAATACATGATCCACAAGCTCGGTAGGCCCTCGCAAAGAAGAGCGCAAGCTGTTCTGGTTGTCCACAAGGGGCATGCCGTCCTTGGTAGTCAGCACGTCTTGCCCAGCCTGAGCCAGTTGCTGGGTTTCACCGCCTTGACCCGTCGGGCGGAGCGTGTCAGCCGTCTGGTTGTTAGCTTGTTTTCCTTTAGGTGCTTGTTTATTTGGCATGTTAGGCTTTCATCAAAAGTAAAAAGAAAGTATTACGAAGCAAATAAATCGTAATTCACGACCTTCGATGTAGTCTGTGATTTTTGTCACAGGCAAAATACTTCTTACATTTGCCAACCTAATTTACGTTTGTTGACTACCCGTATGCTGCGGCTACGAACGGTGGATTTTTTGACGATGGTAAGCAATAGAGCAAACTGCTTGGGCGCAGTACAACGCCTATAAGTCAAAAAAAATGCTACTAATTTAATAGCTGCTTAGGCAGTAAATACGACCGTTAGAGGTCAAAAACAGCTTATTTTTTGACTTTTAGAGCAGATTTATATCAATTTAACCGCGTTTTCAGCCACAACCGCCTGAATTGCGGTTTCGTGAATAGTAAATTGAATAGATAACTGAATAGATAAATTCTATAAAAATTCAGCAATTTCAACAGCTTAGAAAAGATAGTGAATAGATCAACCATAAAAAAACGCACCCTAGGGTGCGTTTTTGTTAGACAAGATGTGCTAAGTCGTGAATTACTTAGAAACCACGCGCACCATTTCCAAACACTTGTTTGAGTAGCCCCACTCGTTGTCATACCAGCTCACGATTTTGACGAATGTGCCATCCAAAGCGATGGAAGCCTCAGCATCAAAAATCGAGGTGCGGGTGTCGCCACGGAAATCGGTTGCGACAACTTTGTCTTCGGTGTAGCCCAACACGCCTTTCAAAGCGCCTTGCGATTGGGCTTTCATCTCGGCGCAAATCTCGGCCATGGTGGCAGCGTTGTTCAGCTCGCAGGTCAAATCGACCACAGACACGTCAGATGTTGGTACGCGGAAAGCCATGCCGGTGAGCTTTTTGTTCAGCTCAGGAATGACCACGCCCACGGCTTTGGCTGCGCCTGTTGACGATGGAATGATGTTTTCCAAAATACCACGGCCACCGCGCCAGTCTTTGTTGCTCGGGCCGTCAACGGTTTTTTGGGTTGCTGTGGCAGCGTGTACCGTTGTCATCAAACCGCGTTTGATGCCCCATTTGTCGTTCAACACTTTAGCCACAGGTGCCAAGCAGTTGGTGGTGCAAGAAGCGTTGGAGATGATGGCTTGACCTGCGTAAGTGCTGTCATTCACACCGAAAACGAACATTGGGGTGTCGTCTTTGGATGGTGCGGAGATGATGACTTTGCTGGCGCCAGCGGCGATGTGCTTTTCTGCGCCAGCTTTGTCTAAGAACAAGCCTGTAGATTCGATAACGACAGTTGCGCCGACCTCGTTCCACTTCAAAGCTGCTGGATCGCGCTCTTGGGTGAGGCGGATTTTCTTGCCGTTGACGATGAGGGTGTTGCCTTCAACAGAAACTTCACCTTTGAAGCGACCATGTACAGAGTCGTATTGCAGCATATAGGCCAAGTATTCTGGCTCTAGCAAGTCGTTGATGCCGACGATTTCGATGTCGCTGAAGCTTTGGATGGCTGAGCGAAACACGTTACGTCCAATGCGGCCAAAGCCGTTGATGCCGATTTTGATGGTCATGGTGGGTTCCTAAGTTAAAAATTGAATAGAAAACGACTTACTTTTTAGACAAAACTTTTTGCACGGTTTCCGCAACGTTTTCAGCCGTGAAGCCAAAGTGCTTGAACAACACAGGCGCTGGCGCTGATTCGCCGTAGGTGTCGAT
>JBEGUP010000244.1:0-3536 GCA_041178825.1 Pseudomonadota bacterium
GCTGCGGTGGCGATTGCCTTGGACAGACAGGAAAAAGCAACTGAAAAGAACGCCGCTGGCGCAACCGTAGATGTGCCCTACAGCGCGGTGCAATATGTACGGAACGAACTCAAAATGCAGGTCTGCACGATTGCCAGCTTGAAGGATTTACTGGATTACCTAGCCACGACTGCCGACCCCGCGCAGCAAGTGCATGAGGCGGCGATCAAGGCGTATCGGGATCGGTATGGGGTGTAAATGCTTTTAAAACCGATTTTATAGGCCATTTTATGCCTGTAGCCGGCATATTTATTTCCTAAGCAGCTATATTAATTATAGCGATCTTGCGGCAATACTTCACCATGCGGCACGCTGGCCAGTGCAGCTTCAAACTTGGCTTTGCTGCTTTTTTGAGCGCGTTCGCTCAAATAACTCAACGTTTCCAGCGCAGCCAGTTTTTCAGCCACTGCCGTGCTGATGAACTGGTTGATGGACAGCTTGTCTTTTTGCGCCCAATCTTTCAGGCGATTGTGCGTGGAATCGGGGATGCGCAAGCTCAATGTGCTCATGATGTTGCTCCTAATTGCATTAAAAAATCAGCAGGCCACAGCGCCTGAATGCCAAAACGGCCAATACCTTCAAAGTCTTTGGTATTGAAGGTGACGATATGCGTTGCCTCGGCTGCCACGGCTGCCTCTAAAACCAAGTCATCCTTGGGGTCACGCAAATAGGGTCGCCACATGAAGTGAACTTGGTGATGACTGGCGACGGCGCAAACATAGTCTAAAACAGCCTCAGCACTTTGAAAAGGAATGCCCAAATGCTCGCGTTTGATGACATCTTCGTACTCAAACAACAGTGGCACAGTGATACCGACGCCAAAGCGGCCTGCATCAATCAACGACAACAATTTGAACGATGCACCATCGCGTGAGCGAAGAGCTGCAACAATGACGTTGGTATCAATGATGATTCTTGGGTTGAGCATATTGGTATTATATGCAATACCAATATTTTAGCAATTGCGCTCAAAAAATGATTTAACCCAACTTCCTCTTCAACAACTCATTCACCTGTGCCGGATTGCCTTTGCCTTTGGTCGCTTTCATGGCTTGACCAACCAAGGCGTTGAAGGCTTTGGCGTTGCCGGCTTTGTATTCTTCGATGGATTTGGCGTTGGAGGCCAAGACCGTGTCGATGATTGCTTCCAGCTCGCCAGTGTCGCTCATTTGATTAAGACCAAGTGAGTCAATTAACGCTTTAACGACATCAACCGCAGCATCTATGCTAGCAGAGCCAGTGGCAGCACTAAGTTTAATCGGTGCTAATGAACCAAATGCCAGAGCGCTACCAGGGGTTTCCCAAAGTGAAGCAAAAAGCTTTTTCGCAACATTGTTTTGAATTGTCCCTTCTGCGATTGGTATAAGCAACCCTGCTAGCTGTATTGCAGAAACAGGCGATTCCTCGATACTCAGCTCTTGCGCATTTAAACGTCTCGCTATTTCTCCCGTCACCCAGTTACAGGCCAACTTAGCCTGCCTGCTAGCCTTGGCCGCTTCTTCAAAGTAAGCCGCCACCGCCTTGCTTTGCGTCAACTGCGTAACGTCATATTCTGACAAACCATATTCCGCCACAAAGCGCGCCGCCATTACGCGTGGCAGCTCGGTCATTTCGGAACGCACGCGCGCCACCCACTCGTCGGCAATCACCAGCGGCGGCAAGTCCGGGTCGGGGAAGTAGCGGTAATCGGCGGCGTCTTCCTTGGTGCGCATGGCGCGGGTTTCGCCGGTGTCGGGGTTGAACAGCACGGTGGCCTGCTCGATGGTGTGACCGTCTTCGATCTGCTCGATCTGCCAGCGCACCTCGTAGTCAATCGCCTGCTGCATGAACTTGAAGCTATTCAGGTTTTTGATCTCGCGGCGCGTGCCAAACTTGTCACCGGGCTTGCGCACCGACACGTTGGCGTCGCAGCGGAAGCTGCCTTCCTGCATGTTGCCATCGCAAATGCCGATCCAGGTGACGATTTTGTGTAGCTCTTTGGCGTAGGCCACCGCCTCACTGCTTGAGCGCATGTCGGGCTCGGTGACGATTTCCAGCAGCGGCGTACCGGCGCGGTTTAAGTCAATCCCTGACTGACCAACAAAGTCTTCATGCAGCGATTTACCTGCGTCTTCTTCTAAGTGAGCACGAACTAACCGAACGCTTTTCTTGACAGCGCCCAAGAAAAACTCAACTGAGCCGCCCTGCACCACCGGAATCTCGAACTGGCTGATCTGATAGCCCTTGGGCAAATCGGGGTAAAAGTAATTTTTACGCGCAAAAATGCTGCGTGGCGCAATGTGGGCACCGATGGCGAGGCCAAACTGGATAGCGCGCTCGACCGCGCCTTTGTTCATCACTGGCAGCGTGCCGGGCAAAGCCAAATCAACGGCGCAGGCTTGGGTGTTCGGCTCGGCGCCGAAAGCGGTGGAGGCGCGGCTGAAGATTTTGCTGTTTGTGGAAAGCTGGGAGTGGGTTTCAAAGCCGATGACGACTTCGTAGCCGCGCACCAAGAGGGACAAGTCGACTTGACGGTCGTCTTTGAAGTCGGTGGCGGAGGCGGTTGGTTCGGTAGATTGAATGGGCGTTTGTGACATAACTAAAATTTAATTTCTAAAACAAAGATTTTTGACTACCGCGCGAAGAAGTTGCTAAGACAAATCCTTTACTTTTATTTGAAACAGATTCCCGCACTATCAGGCCTTCTTTCTCGAGTCGATTAAACGCCGTCCTAACACTTCTACTAAAATTATCGAATGCTCGCACATCTGCAAGATCTTTACTTTCGGTTGGCCACAGCACTAAGCTTGCCTGATTTGCACTGACTACTTTTTTTGAATTAAACGTGTTGTACCGATAAATAACAGCCAAGATTTTTCTCAAAAGCAAAGGCAAATCGTCAATAGTATTTCCTAGCCTTAACCGTAACTCTTGTTCAAAATTAGCTGTATGCAAATTACGGTCTACTGTGTACACAGGATACAAATCTGTACTGCGAGCATCACGTGAAATTAAACCTGACGACTCAAGTGTTTTCATTGCCTGCACGTGATTGTTATCTGGAGTTAGTAATACGCAATAGCGCCCTTCAGAATTCGCCCATTCGCTTTTTATTAAATAGGCCAATACAGCCTTCTTTTCAAGTGAAAGCTCTTCCAGAGAGCCAAGCTTTTTAGCTATGTAAGCATCTCTCGAATCGAAAAGCTCATTCATACGTGAGTCAATCAACAAACCAGCTTGTAAAACTAGCGTAACTTCGTCAGACTTAAATTTGAAGTAAGGTAAATTTAGTTTATTTTCTAAACTCAAGTTCACCAGCGTAGACATTCCAATGCCTCGTCCCTCCCATTTGCGATACACCCTAAGCACATCTGCCAATTTAGGATTTCTTGGTTTAGTTTCTGGAACAACCCGCAGTATTGGTATTTGATTTGAGTCCACAGGTGGATGGTTTAGTAACAGCTGATCTCTAAAGCGGCCTGGATTCGATATCTCAATTTGCTTACCAGGCGTTATAG
>JBEGUP010000245.1:0-4983 GCA_041178825.1 Pseudomonadota bacterium
TTTCAGCATGGCGGCGATTTTGTTGTCGCTGAGCGGTTTTTTCGGATTTTCAGCCGCGACAAACTGCTTGATCAACGCCCGCACAGCGGTGCTGGACGCTTTACTGCCGCCTTCGGTGCTCAGGCCAGAGCCAAAAAAATACTTCAACTCATACGTGCCAAAAGGTGTGCTCATGTACTTGGCGGTGGTGACTCGGCTGATGGTGGACTCGTGCAAGCCTAGCTCGTCCGCAATGTCGCGCAACACCAGCGGTCGCATCGCCAGCTCGCCGTGTATCAAAAAGCCTTTTTGCCGCTCAATGATGGCGTTGCTGACGCGCAAAATTGTGTCGAACCGCTGTTGTATGCTTTTGATGAACCAGCGAGCTTCTTGCAAGCGTTGCTGCAACGCCATCGCGCCTGATGCGCCCCCACCATTTGAATCACCTTTGAAGTTTTTCAAGGCATTGGCGTAAATGTCATGCACTTTGAGCTTGGGCATGATGTCGCTGTTGAGTTGTGCCCTAAATTGCGGCTCCGCGCCTGGTTTGCTGCGCCCTAAAGCGACGACGAACACATCGGGCACGATGATATTGCGCTGCACATCGGCAAAAATGCGGCCTGGTTTAGGTTCTAAGTGGGCAATCAGTGCAATGGCGTCTTTGATGTTGGCTTCAGATTCGCGGCAGAGTTGCACGAGTTTTTTCAAATCACGCCTTGCCAGCAAATCGATGGGTTGCTTCAAAATGCTTAGCGCGGTTTGGCAAGTTTGCTTGGGCTGCATTGCCTTGTCTGATTCGAGGTTCAAATCATTCAACTTGGCTTTGACTTGCAAACTCAAGCATTCGGCCAAATCACGTGCGCCTACGCCGGTGGGCTCTAAGCTCTGCAGCAAATGCAGTGCTACGGTGAAGCGGTGCACCAACTCGTCTTGCTGTTCAATGTCGTTAGCATCACCCAGGCTTTGTGCAAGTGACTGCAAGCTGTCTTCCAAATAGCCTTCGTCATTCAGCGATTCAATCAAATAGCGCAACGCGGCGCTGTCCAATTCGCTCAGTCGCAGAGCCAAAGCTTGTCTGTGCAAATGCATGGTCAGCGACTCTTGCTGGCGGGCTAGTTCGGTAGCGTCTAAAGTCGAGTCGGAGTTGTTTTGAGAGCTGTTCTGAGATGATGAAGCTGTTGCATCGCCACCCCATTCGCTGTCGTCAGGCGAGATATCAACACTGCCATCGCCGTCCCAATCGTTGGGCGAAGAAATGGACTCAGCGATATCATCCGTGCTTGAATTTACCGTAATTTCATGTGCATTATCGAATGTGGCCGGCGTATTTATTGCCTCATCAGCTATCGAATTAATAGTACTTTCAATGACAATATCATTGCCAAACTCTTCGCGCACGGCTTCATCCGTTTCGCGTTCCAAAAACGGATTGTCATCGAGGGCTTGTTCAACTTCCTGGCTGAGCTCAAGTGTCGATAGTTGCAAGAGCCGAATCGATTGTTGCAGCTGCGGCGTCAGCGACAGATGCTGCGACGTCCTTAATGAAAGACCTTGTTTCACCGCGTCCTTGCATTACATCGTAAAGTTTTCGCCAAGATACACGCGTCTCGTGCCCTCCGCGAGCACTTTGCCATCGCTGATGATGTACGCATGGTCACAAATGCCCAGGGTTTCACGCACGTTGTGGTCGGTGATGAGTACGCCAATCCCTTTTGATTTCAAAAAAGTGATGATTTTTTGAATCTCAATCACCGCAATTGGATCAATACCTGCAAACGGCTCATCTAGCAAAATAAAGCGCGGTTGTGTGGCCAAAGCTCGGGCGATTTCAACGCGGCGGCGCTCACCACCTGATAGCGACAGCGCAGACGAATGGCGCAAATGGTCAACATGGAGCTCTTTCAACAGCGAGGTCAAACGCTCTTCAATATCAGCCGAGCTGAGTGATTTGCCTTTTTTGTCGCCGTCTTGGTACTTTTGTAATTCAAGTACAGCACGCACGTTTTCTTCAACGTTTAATTTACGAAAAATCGATGTTTCTTGCGGTAAATAGCTCAAACCCAATCGTGAACGGCGGTGAATCGGCAAATGTGCGACCGAGTGACCGTCAATCGAAATGCTGCCAGCATCGGTGTGTACCAAGCCCACAATCATATAAAACGAGGTGGTTTTACCTGCACCGTTGGGTCCTAAGAGACCGACGACTTCACCTTTTCTAACCCAAAGCGACACATCTTTGACGACTTTGCGGCTGCCATAAGACTTTTGCAAGCCTTCGACAGCCAATAAACCTTCAGGCGAAACAGCGCGCGCTGTCAACTGTGCGTTGGCTTTGTTCGCCAACTCTGGGGCATTCTGCATTACTTCTTCTCTGCACCGCTAGCAGGCGTATTAGCAGGGGTGCTTGCAGGTGTATTCGGATTCAGGGTTGTACTTTGGCGAAGCGACCCTTGCTGCACAGCTACAGGCGCTGGCGTGGTTGATTGTTTTGGGCTCAAAACAGCGCTGACGCGGCCGCCGCTGCCGCCTTGCCCAGCACCACCGTCAACGGTGTACACATCCGTCGTGTTGTCGTAAACCACCAAGCCGCCCACGATTTCATCGCTTGTCGTCGCACCACGCAGGCGCTTCAAATTGGCTTTTTTGACAAATCGCACTGTGTCTGCTTTGCCGTCATACTCAATCGTATCGGCCACGCCTTCAATCCACTCGTCCACGCCGTTTTCACGCTTCTGCTTGAAATAAGCTTGCGCGTTGCCGTTAGATGTCACCGTTGCGAATTGAAACCCCTGCGGATCTTGCCGCACATCCACCCGCCCACCGCGCATGATGATGCTGCCTTTGGTGATGATGACATTGCCCGAAAAAACGCTGGTTTGCTTCAAATCGTCGTATTTCAGTGCATCTGCGTTGGCATTCAGCGGTTTGTCGCGGTCAGCTTTTTCAGCCCGAACTGATGAAACTGACAAGCACAACACCAAACATGCTGCGCAGGAGATCATTTTTTTAGAAAAAGTGGTCATAAAAAGCAATCGTTAAAGCTACTGGTTTGGGTTGATAGATATGTTTTGAAGCTTTTGGCAAGAGTAGGGTATGAATCTTGCTTATGGGCTACTTTAGTTCAATTGTAGCAACAACCCGCGCGTAAAAAAGCCCACAAGCAGATGCTGTGGGCTCTAGTTTGAGAGATTCAAGTAGGTTTATTTGGCTTTATTTCGATTTCGCTTCGTTAGCCAAAAACTCAACCACTTGTAAAGCACGCGTCATGCCTTTGGCCAAGCCACCTTCTGTGTAAAACTTGCCAGCAACGCCTAAAGATGGCACACCTTGAATTTTGTAGTCATTGCTCAACTGCTTGGCGCGTGACACTTTGGTGTTGACGGCAAATGAATTGAAAGTTTCCACAAACTTCTTCTCGTCAAAGCCCTGTTTCACTGCCCAAGCCACAATGGCATCAGGTGTGTTGAGGTTTTGCTTGTCCGCGTGGATAGCTGTAAACACCTTGCGCTGCATGTCGTTGACTTTGCCCATGGCTTCCAAGGTGTAATACAGCTTTTGCAAAGGCACAGCAGCTTCTTGGAAAGCAACAGGCACACGCTTGAAGCTGATATTTGCGGGCAATTTCTTCAACCAAGCTTCCAATTCAGGCTCAAACGCATTGCAGTGTGGGCACCAGTAGCCGAAAAATTCGATCACCTCGACCTTGCCTGCGGCGGCTTCTGTTGGCACAGTTTTATCTAACACCAAGTAATCCACGCCAGCTTGTGGTTTGGCTGCTTGTGCTTGGGCAGATGTGTTGGACAGCAAAGCGACGGCTGACAGTGATGACACTGCACCTACTGCGAGGGCTACTTGGGTAAATTGACGACGTTGCATTAAAAAGCTCCTTGAATCGATAAGACCGGTTTATATAACGTCAAATGTGACTGGAAAGACGACAAATAGTTCAGACATTCAACGAATTTAGCGCTGTACCCGAACCAAAGCGGCATCCACGCCTGTGGCGCTGAGTTTGTCTTTGACGCGATCCGCGTCTTCTTCTTTGTTAAACGGGCCGCTGCGCACACGGTAAACCGTGCGACCCGCTTGCTCGCGTTCTGTCACTTTGGCATCAATGCCTTGTAGTGACAAGCGAGCACGCTGAGCCTCCGCATCCTCAGGTGTTCTAAACGCACCAGCTTGCACGAAATAGATAAATGGTTCAGCAGTAGTAGTGGATGATTTGGGCTCCGCTTTTGACTTCATCAAGTCGCTGATCGGGTCAGCCCCAGGTTTGGATGCAGGTTTTGGCGTTGTTGTAGAGCCTGCAGGAACAGAAGGACTTAAAGAGCCAGCCACGACGGGTGGCGTTGTAGACGTTGCAGTGGCTGCAGGCTTGGCTGGTTTTTCCGGCGGCATAGCGGGCGCTGTGTTCGCAGCGCTAGGTTTGGTCGCTGGCGTTGTTCCAGCTGCAGCAGGCGTGTTAACTTGTGTATTGGCTTGTGTATTAGCTGGCGCGGTAGTCGCTCCTGGCGCTCCAGACGAACTGGGTACAACAACTGCACCAGGCACTGCAGGGGATGTCGGCTTAGCCGGATTTTTGCCTGACAAAGCAGCGTTTGGATCCCAGTCTTTGTTCTTTTTGGACTCGGTGGCGTCTGTCTCGACGCTGTGGTTTTGCATTTTGTTGTTGAAAGGCGATGGCGTTTTGGTGACAAACACCGCCACAGCCAAGGCTGCGGCCAAGCCCAGAACCACGCCAATCATCAAGCCGAGTATGGTTCCGCCACGTTGTTTGGTCATATTTTTTGCTGTATAAATAAACATATTTTACATTTTCTCGGGTGCACCGACGCCCAGCACAGCCAAACCGTTGCGAATGACTTGAGCCGTCGCCGCAACCAAGGCTAATCGCGCAGTCTTTACCTGCACGTCATCCACCAAAATGCGCTCAGCATCGTAATAGCTGTGATAGCAAGAAGCTAAATCCCGCAAGTAAAAAGTCACGTCATGCGGCGCGAAATC
>JBEGUP010000246.1:0-3501 GCA_041178825.1 Pseudomonadota bacterium
CAATTCTTATCCACCTATGTCAGACTACTATGCCGCCCTAGGCCTTGCCAGCAGCGCCACGCTTGCCGACGTGAAAAAAGCGTACCGCCAAAAAGCCGCTTTTTACCACCCAGACCGCAACGATGCTGAAGACGCTGCTGACCGGTTTCGCACGGTTCAAGCGGCTTACGATGTGCTGGTTGACCCTGAAAAACGCCAAGCCTACGACGACAACCGCCGCCGCAATTTGCTGGATAACCCATTAAAAACCGCACAAGGCATTTGGCATAATTATTTTAAAAATTTAATTTAAATTTATTAAAAACATAGTGTTATACGATTTTATTAAAGTAAATTCTTAAATTAAAACAACAATGAATGATGAGAACTCCATGAGCATTTCCGGCTACTTTAAACACCTACGCACCAGCTACCAAGCGGAGCTGGACGACTTGACTTCGGACTCTGAAGGCAAAGACGTCTTGAAAAAGCGCTTGGCTGAAAAGCGCAAAGAGCTGGACTTTTTGAAGCAAATGATTGAGCTCAGCCCCGAAATGGTTGCGGTGATTTTTCATAACGCTTTCAATTACAAACTACCTGGCGTCATGGACGATTTGCTCAGTTTTGAAGCAGACGAGTTACCCGATTGGAGCACGCTGAATGCGGTAGTCAGTTTGAACGATTGGGCCAAAGAACCGGCTAAAGTTATCTTGAAAGAGCCATTTGGCGAGCAGTTCATGGTGGTTGCCGCCGCGCTGGAATACATGTTTCATAAGAAAACCCACCGCCCTGCTCAGCATGAAAATGACGAAGAGGACGACGACAACGAAGACCATGACGGCGGCGCTGATTACGACAGCGAACACGACAAAGAAGAAGCCAAAGCCGCCAAACTGCGCGAAGAAGCGGGACAAGATTGGATGGTTGAGCAAGGTTTTGACCGCAAAGACTAAAAATTAAGATTACTAGGACACTAAATGACCGAACAAACCAGCAGCCAACTCGCCCTGATCACCAAAACCCAAGCGCTCATCGCCGCTGGCGACATCGTGGGCGCGGAGTATGCGCTAGTCGAGCTGGCGGACGCTGAGGGCGACCAAGCGCTGATGGTCGTTTTAGAGCAACTGCCGCCCAAAGACATTTTGGCGGTGATGCGCGAATATGACAATTCCAAAGAATCGGTCGTCAACCTGCTGGTATCGCCCAAGCAATTCGCCCGCGCTGTCGTCATTGAAAAGCAGTACAAAGACCTGTCCCGCACCCATTTGCGCGGCATGATGAACGCGATTTTGTTCCGCGACGGCGCGGACACCGACGAGTTTTTGACCGCCATTGGCGATTTAGAAGGCGGCAGCGACGCCTTGGCCGACTATTTCTCAGAAAAATGGAGCCGCGTCGAAGCGTTTGCCCGATCCGGCACGTTTGAAACCATGGAAGACGACGGCGAGATGCTGTCGGAAGAGGCGCTGTACAACCAGTCGTACGCTAAGCCAAAAGTTGACGAAGAAGACATTGCCGACCAAGACTGGATGCAGCTGGCCTGGATTTTGCGCTACCGATTGCCCGATTTGTTCATTGAAATGATCCTAGTCCTACGCGCCAAAGCCCGCGCTTATGACGCTGGTTTGGGTGAAGATGAAGGCGAAGAGGACGACGGCAAAGTGGAAACGGGCGATACCGATAGAGGCAAAGCCACCCCAGCGTTGCTGGATGATGATGAGGAATCTGCGATCTAAAGCGGCAATTTAACAATAAGCACTCAATAGCTACAATGCAAACATGCCAACCATAAGCACTTTCTACGGGATTTTGATCCGGATGTTCTTTAATGACCACGCACCACCGCATTTTCATGTGCAGTATGCGGAATTTAAGGCAACGGTCGAGATCAAAACCTTAACCATTGCCAGCGGAGAACTTCCGCGTAGAGCGCAAGAATTGGTTTTAGATTGGGCTGAGCTGCATCAGCAAGAGTTACTTGAAGATTGGCGTTTGTGCATGGAAAAGCAGCAACCCAACGCCATTGCACCTTTAAAGTGAGGTCATCTATGAAATGGGATGTTATTGAAGTTAAACCCGTTGCACCGCTAGCTTTGCAAGTGCGATTTGCGGATGGGACAGAGGGAAAAGTGCAGTTTGAAACCACGCACTTGACTGGTGTTTTTTCTGTCTTAAAAGATCCTGAGCTATTTCAACAAGCACATATTGAAGATGGTGCAGTAGCGTGGCCAGGTAATATTGATCTCGCGCCTGATGCCATGTATGACTCCATCAAATCGAATGGTATTTGGCTACTTCGGTAAGTTTTTGCTATTTATTTAATAGCTAGTTAGGCAATATATACGCCGGCTACATCAAAGTTTATTGAAATTTAGCTACTATATTTATGTCCATCAGCCTCTACGATTCCCGCCCCTTCTTCGAAAAAGCCCTGCAATATGGCGTGCAGCAC
Source organism: Pseudomonadota bacterium (assembly GCA_041178825.1). Classification (GTDB taxonomy): domain Bacteria; phylum Pseudomonadota; class Gammaproteobacteria; order Burkholderiales; family Burkholderiaceae_C; genus Aalborgiella. The sequence continues at coordinate 2,432 of JBEGUP010000246.1, forward strand.
TGCATCATTCCGGCTGCGAAGTTGGCGGCTATTGAAACCGAAGCGCCCAAAGGCATGGTTCAAATCGCGCGCTATTTTGGCAGCGAGTATTTGCGCCCTGAAATCGAGCAAGCCAAAAACCGCATCGTCAACCTCGTCAGCCTCTACCTAGAGCACAGCACGGGTGGCAATGTGCAGTTGGCGGCAGAATCGCTGCGCGACAACTCGTTTTTGTCGCACTCCAAAGCGGGCTCCACCCTCTTGAAAGACCTCATCACCCTGCCCCAAAACAGCCACTTTGGCATGAATGAGCGCACGGAGTTTACGGACGAGCACATCCCGCTGCTGGCTAAATGGACGCTGCGCACCCTCCCCGAGTTTCAAGCCGAGCTAGCAAAACGCCAAAAAGTAGCAGCCATTGTTGACGCCGCGATTTGGCTGGCCGAACAACTGGGCTTTGACGAAGAGCAGCTAGAAGAAGCCGGCATGGACGCCGAAGCTGTCATCCGCACGGCATTATTGACATTAGCGGCCAAAAACAGAAAACTGCCAGATTGGGCCGGATTTGAGCGATTAATCACCCTTTTGCGCAAAAAACCGGTGGCTGAGGTCAAAAAATCACTTGTTTTGCCGAAGAATCTGCCTGATGCGTTCTCCGAAGTCGTCGAAACCGTTCGCAAATCCGTCATCGCCGACCTGCCCAAACTGCTGGACCTAGAACTGCCCGCCAGAAAACTCTTCAACCAAACGCCCGCCTTCATGGGCCGCTACTTTTGGGTGGAAGACGCGTTGAGCGAGGTCGACACCTACGAACGCGAAGTTGACGACAAACACGCCGCCCGCATCGAGCAAAGCAGCAAAACCTGGCAAAAAGCCACCCAAGGCCACAGCGACGACAGCTCGCTGCTCACCCTGTTTTTGACGATTGCAGCCGGTGCAACGCCCAAATCGCTGCTAACCGAGAAATCCGCCACCGCCTTAATCAAGAAAATCCGCAAATCCGGCTTAGACGCAGAACTCCCCCTAGCCTACATCCGCGAACATGCCCCTGCGGCCTACCAAAACGACTTCTGCGAGATGTGGCAAGAGTT
>JBEGUP010000247.1:0-3491 GCA_041178825.1 Pseudomonadota bacterium
ATTTGGTAATTAACGGAATACCACATGATCCAAGCTTGCTGAATAAAGCTGAATGTGCCTATTGTTACCAACCAAACAAAAACACTACTTAAAGCCAAACCTGAAAGCCACTCATTTTGGTGTTTGTTATGTCTGTCTAAAGACAACAAAGGCTAAAATAGCTGTTTAGCTGCAAAGTAAATCAGCATGCAATTTGCTATAAATTGAACTCTATGTATAACAATTGCGATAGTAAAAATATCAGTGACGTCAAATAACCTAAATACAAACGCCCAGCAAGCATACCAATACCTTTTTGCTGGCGATGCTGCAGACGGATCAAGCACCATTGCCCTAATTCTGTCAACGTGATCCCACAAGTCATACCGCAACTTCATCATGGGATATGAGAATAAAACTAACCCAACGCAGCCAGCTACCAGCAACCAAAATACGATGTTGTATCCCGTTGCTGATTGCCTAAGTCGGTCACCGATGCGTTTCATACTGCCTAGCGATTTAATTAGAATCCTGCGTATCTTGTTTGAGCAAGTTAATAATCGCTGTACGCCAAATGTATAAAGCTGCTAATGCACCAAACAATCCCCCCATGAGCACCATATACATCAACGGTGTTGGCCGCTCAGGACGACTAGGCACTGACGGCTGTGCAATAAATTGTGCTTGCGACATAAACCGCGCTGAGATTTGAGACAGGTCGGCAGCCAAAGAAAGTAATTTTTCTCGCTCAGCATCTGTTTTAACTTTCTTGCTGTAATCGGCAATCACTGCAGCCAATTTACTCACACTCTCGCTGCCGCTGCGGGCTTGCTTTAAGGCCAACTCTGCCTCTTTTAGCAAGCCTCCGGCAAACGCTTGCTGCTCTATTTCGCGGTTTAGTTGTTGGGTTTTTTCCCCTATTTCTATCAGTTCAGACTCTGCGCCCACTAGTTTTGCCAGTGGCGACATGAACTTCTCGTTGTCTTTGCGAACATCTATAACTTGTCGCGATTCACGCGAACTCGTATCCGGATACAGTGCAACGATCTTCTTCAGTGCAAGCGCACGGTTTTTTGCCTGCTCAATGTCAAATTCATACTTGAGCTTTTGCTCCAAAGCTCGGTCAGAAAACTGCCGATTGTCCGCCGTCCAGTGCGACACTTGCTCACGCACCGCTTCACGCGTGGCAACTTCTTTGAAATAGCCACCCAGCCAAGTCGTCATCTCAGCCGCTTCCAACGGGTCAGACGCCGTATGCGTCAAACGCAAACCCAAATAAACAGCATTTTCCTTAAAGTTCTTGGTACCATTTTTGCCTTGTACTTTCTCTTTCTCTTTCTCTTTCTCTTTCTCACTATCTCTTTCCATTTGCAGTACCGCGTCAGGAACCTCTTTGGCATCGACCTTGCTGACCTTTGGCAGTGCCTTGTGCCATTCCCCTTTGGCAACGGCACTCATCAATGAATCAATGCCACCGCTATGCATTTGCGGGGGAGGAAATACAGCCAAAAATTGCCTGGCAGAGCTTGTATTGTTTGCCAGCTCGGTAAAACGCTTGTACTCACTTGTACCCATATCCATATTTAGTACAGCTTCTGACTTATAACGCAGCATGGGTCCAAAACCCAGCAGCGCGCCCACACCCACGCCGGCAATAGCTGCTACCAATAATATGATGAATTTTTTTTGCATGACTTGTCTAAAAAATAATAAGTAATAAATAATATACTGGGCGTTGATTACACATAAATGCAGTAACTCAAGCGGCTGCGGCTGAAATAGTTGATGCCACCGAGGATGGACTATAACCCTGTACCAGCTGCACGAATGTATTTTTAATCACCGCTTCATTGTTTTGAATCGCAGCCTGCCGCAACGTTACAAGCACGGGGGAAAGCATGGGCCAACGCACATACTCTTCATGCGCTTTCATAATTCGTTCATTGTCGGTTCCCTCTGGGTTGCCGCCAATCAGCAGCTCTTCATACAGTTTCTCCCCGGGGCGCAGCCCAGTAACCTCAATATCAATATCTCCATCTGGGTTACTTTCATCCCGCAAAGTTAGCCCAGAGAGCTGCGCCATTCTGCGCGCTAGGTCTAATATTTTGACAGATTGACCCATATCCAAAACAAACACATCGCCACCCTTGGCCATGGCGCCAGCTTGCAAAACCAATTGTGCGGCCTCGGGGATAGTCATAAAAAAACGGGTCACATCCAAATGCGTGATGGTTAAAGGGCCACCGCTCTGCAATTGCTTGCGAAAGAGCGGCACCACGCTGCCGCTGCTACCCAAGACATTGCCAAAGCGCACCATCGCAAAGAGAGTGTTGTTGCGCATTTCTTCGGATTTTGTGCCATCTGGCAAGTCAAATTGCAAAGTTTTGCAATCAGCCAACGCCTGCAACACCAATTCAGCCATGCGCTTGGTAGCGCCCATCACATTGGTTGGCCGCACGGCCTTGTCGGTTGACACAAGTACAAAGTGCGTCACTTTGCTTTCAACAGCTGCACGCGCCATATTAAGCGTACCAAAAATATTATTCTGCACGCCCTCGGAGGAGTTGCTTTCAACCAAAGGCACGTGCTTGTAAGCTGCTGCGTGATACACCGTTGCTGGTCGGTAAAGCAGAAAAATTTCTTGTAAGCGGTCAAAATTGCGAACACTGGCCAGCAAAGGAACCAGCTCCACCGCTAAACCTTGTTCAGCGCATAAATGCACCAGCTCACTGTGGATGGTGTAAAGGCCAAATTCATTGTGATCCAGCAAAATCAGCTTGCTTGGCTTTTCTGCCAATATCTGCCTGCACAACTCCCCGCCAATACTGCCACCTGCACCGCTGACCAACACCACCTTGTTAGCGAGATTACTGGCCAGCAATGTTCTGTCAGGCGCAACAGGCGTGCGTCCCAGCAAATCTTCCACATCAAGCTCTTGAAAATCTTGCATGGTCACGCGGCCAGATGCCAAGTCGCCCATGCCCGGCAAGGTGCGCACATGCACTGGCAAGCCACGCAACCGAGAAATAATATCATTGCGCTGCGCCCTGCCCAAAGAGGGAATAGCCAGCAAAATGTCCGTCACTCCCATGCGCTCCACAGCATCGGCCACATCTTTTGCGCCAATAATATCAATGCCATTGATGCTACCACCCACCTTGCTGTTGTCATCATCCACAAACCCCAGCAAAAAGAATTGACGATTCATCGCCAATGCAGAAGCGGTTTGCACCCCAGCCTCGCCCGCACCATAAATCAACAAGCGACCTTCCGAGTGGCGCGACTTGGCAGACAAACCAGCCAACCAAAATCGAGCCACCGCTCGGCTAGTGCCCACCAAGATTAAAAACAACAGGGGCTGAATCAAGCCAATACTGCGCGGTACATCATTCCACTTGAACAGCAGCAAGGCGGTGAAAAACAAGGCGGTGTACGTGCCGATTGCTTTTGCGGTTGTTGCCAGCGCGGCCATGCCGGTATATCGGAATATGGCTCGGTAAAGCCCAAATCTG
>JBEGUP010000248.1:0-3474 GCA_041178825.1 Pseudomonadota bacterium
GTAGGTTGAGATAGGTGGAAAATTTCAACTAAAAATGCTATTTATTTCATAGCTGCTTAGGCAATAAATACGCTGGCTAGAGTCATTTTTTACCTTATTTTTTATGCTTTTAACTCATTTTTGATGATTCCACCCCCTTACGTCATTGACAAATCATCAAATCTCGCTAAACTAACTAGTCAACTAAACTAGTTAACCACTATGCAAACAATTTCAAATTCGACAGCTTGGCGGCTGCAGGACGCTAAGGCGCAGTTCAGCGCTTTGGTTGATAGTGCTTTGCGCGGGGTGCCGCAGCATGTCACCCGCAGGGGGAAGCAGGCGGTGGTGGTGCTGTCTGAGCAAGACTTTGAAGCTTTGCAGCGCAGCGCCGCTAACGCAGCCAGCAATACAGCAAAGCCAATGAGTTTGATCGATCACTTGCTGGCCATACCCAAAATGTCAAAAGCTGCGGGGCAAACCATCGAAACAGAGGCTACAACAGAGCTTACTGAGCGCTTGGATGTACAACCACGGACGATTGATTTTTGATGATTTTGCTAGACACCGTGGTGCTGTCAGAGCTGCGCAAAGCCAAACCCAATGCTGGCGTACTGGCGTTTCTGACAACGCAAGCCAGTGAAACAACCTTTTTAAGTGCGCTGACAATTGGCGAAATTGAAGCGGGTATTACCAAGCAACGCGGTTTAGAAACAGCAAGTAGTGCTGGCTTTGCCGATGAACTCGCCCAATGGCTGGTGGCAACCGAGCTGCAGTTTGCCCAAAACATCTTGCCCATCACCCCGCAAATCGCCAAGCTGTGGGGCAGGCTTTGTGTGCAAACCGGAAACAAAGGCATCGACAACTTGATTGCAGCTACAGCGCTGTGCCATAACTTGACTATGGTTACGCGCAATGTGAAAGACTTTGAACAAACGGGTGTGGCAGTAGTCAATCCATATACCAGCGCTTAGAAAACATTTTTTCACTATATTTTAATAGCGCCTTAGGTAATAAATACGCCTGCTATAGGCAAAAACACCCCTCAAATCGGCTCTGTTGAAGATTTCGCCTTGTCCGGCGACCCTTCCAGCCCTGCCAGCAGGGCTTTGCTGTTGCCTGGGATGACCATCTGGAACTTGTTGTCCACAAAGGTGTAATCAAAATAACCCATCCGAGCCAAGGGCTGGATTTTCAGGACGTCGACCATGCCGTTGACGTCGATCACCTCGTCGGCGATGTGTACAGCTACCACGCGGCCGAAGACGACGTCGGCGGTGCCCATGGGCGGGACGCCTGGGAAGCGTAGGGTGTTGAGATAGACGCACTCGAATTGGATGGGAGAACGGGCGACACGCATGGGTTTGACAATTCTTGAGGTTGCTTTTTCAAGCCCTGCCCGCTCAAACTCGTCAACACCGTGGGGCAGCTCTTCTGCGGAGATGTTGACGGCTTCGCGCAAGTCGTAAGTAGCCATGTTCCAGACAAATTCGCCAGTTTGCTCGGCATTTCGGACAGAGTCTTTGCGGTTGCCGCCAGTGTCTTGGTTCGCCGAGAACATGACGATTGGTGGGTTAAAGGTGACGTTTTGGAACTGACTGTACGGCGCAAGGTTGTGGCGACCTTGGGCATCTAAGGTTGAAATCCAGCCAATTGGACGAGGCACGACGCAGGATTTGAAGGGATCGTGTGGCAGACCGTGGTGAGTGATGCCTGGTTCGTAGTACATGTTTTGTCTCCGAATTTCGAAAATCTAGATGCAAGAACTCAAACTGACAGAGCACTGCGCGCAGCGCCTCCGACTTTGATGGATATTGTGTTTGCTGCTGTGCCTAGTAAGGACGTTACTTCTGGTATTGACTTCCTTTGGTTTTGGTCAATGCGTTCGGCATAAGGGACGGTTATCGCAGCTAGCGCACGCCCCTGCGTATCCAGAATTGGAAAGCTAACGGCATATAAGCCACGCACCTGCACACTAGGAACAGACTCATAACCAATTTTTCGAATAGTTCCCAAAATAATCTCAATTTGAGGGTTAGATTGTTCCGGACGACGCTGAATTGACTCCTCTATCCAGAGTTTGGTAGTTTCAGAGTTCTGAAAAGCCAAAAGCACCCGCCCTGATGCAGAAATTAAAACGTCTAGCTCTGATCCCGTGCGAACACTAAATCCCATGCCACTTGGCGCATCAACTTTGGCAAGCACTAACTGCTTACCTTGTGAATAGACAGTGAGATGGCAAGACTGATCTAGTTCCTTAGCCAGTCTTTGCATCACGGGCAACGCCTCAAAAAGTAATCTTTGCGTTGGAGGATTGACGTGCGACAGTTCATACAACTTGGTGGTAATCGTATAGGTGTTCTCATCAACTTGAGAAACGTAGTTTCTTTCTAGCAGACATGACACCATTCGGTAAATTTCACTCACACTTCGACCAAGTCGCTTCGCAATCTCTTTTTGAGATAGTGGCGTATCACTCCTGCAAAGCATTTCGAGAATGTCTAAGCCTTTCTCTAATGCTGGTGCAGCGTAAATTCGTCTTTCAGCTTCGGCCGCATTTGTTACAGCCATCAAACTATCGCTCATAAATTCGCACCTGAAATAATTACATCAAAAAATTAGATCTAATCATACATGCGAATAATGCGTCAACTCAACTAGTCGCGGTAGAGCGAATAGTTGGGTTACGAGCAGTGAAACCTATCAGAATGGGTACTGTTGCTCGTAAGGCTCGATAGTTACCCATTTCAATTCTGTGAATTCATCAATCACAGCACGTCCGTCAAAACGTCCATAGCCGCTATTCTTGGTTCCACCGTATGGCGCTTGAGCTTCGTTTTGTACAGTCGAACCATTCACATGCACTGAACCATATTCAAGTTCCATGGCAACTGCCAAAGCACGATTCACATCATTACCAAATACGCCAGAAGAAAGACCATATGCGCTATCGTTAGCAACTTCAATGGCTTCTTTGGTGTTTTTTACGCGAATGACCACAGTGATGGGACCAAAGGTTTCCTCGTCATAGATGGTCATGCCAGCTTTAACATGATCCAAAATAGTGGCGTTCATCACCGCACCTTCAGCAGCAGCACCGCTCACCAGTTTTGCGCCTTTGTTGAGAGCATCTTGAAGCATGTCGTTGATGCGTGGTCCAGAACTTGGGTTAATCATTGGCCCAACAATGCATCCAGGGTTGACAGCAGGATTATCAGAGCGCAGCTCGTTTGCGCGAGCTGCAAACTTAGCCACAAATTGATCGGCAATTTTTTCATCCACGATCAAGCGTTCCGTTGACATGCAAATTTGGCCCTGAAATAGGAAAGATCCAAAAACTGCGGCTTTGACTGCCTCGTCAATATTGGCATCATCGAGCACAACCAAAGGTGATTTACCACCAAGCTCCAACAAGCAACGCTTCAAATGTTTTGCAGATTTCTCAGCAATGATGCGTCCAACCTTGGTTGATCCCGTAAAGTTAATTCTGCGTAT
>JBEGUP010000249.1:0-3461 GCA_041178825.1 Pseudomonadota bacterium
TCGCCGCCAAGTAATGCGCAGCCAGACAGTTCGCAACCCTTGGCAATGCCTTGAATGACTGCCGCTGCGGTGTCGATGTGCAGTTTGCCGCAGGCAAAATAATCTAGGAAAAACAACGGCTCAGCGCCTTGCACCAGCACGTCGTTAACGCTCATGGCGACCAAATCAATACCCACGGTGTCGTGCATTTGCCACTCAAAAGCGAGTTTCAACTTGGTGCCCACACCGTCGGTGCCGCTGACCAAGACAGGTTCTTTGAACTTTTTTGACACCTCAAACAACGCGCCGAAGCCGCCAATGCCTGCCAACACGCCGTCGCGCATGGTTTTCTTGGCAAACGGTTTGATGCGTTCGATCAGGGCGTCGCCCGCGTCAATGTCAACGCCGGCGTCTTTGTAGCTGAGGGGAGTGGTCATGGTGCTGAAAATGGAGTTTTTGGAGTTTTTTGGACTTTGCGTCACTTCCAGTCTCTACCGACTAGAATTTGCCTTGATTTTAAGGGTTTTTACTATGCAATTTACCTCCGCTCAAAAAACGGCAATGACTTGGCTAGCCATCGCTGCACTGACAACCTTGTTGTTATGGCTGTTGGGGCCGGTTTTGACGCCGTTTGTGGTCGCTGGCGTGCTAGCTTATGCGCTCAATCCGTTGGTCAACCGCTTAGACGCCTTGCTGCGGGGCAAAATGCCGCGTGTGGTGGCGGTGCTGTTGGTGGAGCTCGCATTTGTCGTCATCGTGCTGGCCGTTCTGCTGTTGATTGTGCCGATTTTGACCAAGCAATTGCCGCTGTTGAAGCAGCAAATTCCCGTACTTTTTGAGAATATCCACCTCTGGTTGAAGCCAATCTTGGCGCAATTTGGTACGAAATTCACGTTTGACTTTGCGCATGTCCGCGATTTTGTCTTGAAATACCTCAACACCAATGCCGAAGACAGTGTCGATTCTGTGCTCTCGTCGGTCAAATTGGGTGGCAGCGTGGCGCTGGCGATTGTGGGCAATGTGGTGTTGATTCCGGTCGTGCTGTTTTATTTATTGATCGATTGGGACAACCTTGTCGCGCGTGTACAAGCTTTCGTGCCACCACGTATGCGTGAAGCTTTTGACAGTTTTACGAATGAATCAGACGCCGTGCTCGGCCAGTATCTGCGCGGTCAACTTTTGGTGATGTTGGCGTTGGCCGTCTTTTATAGCGTGGGTTTGGCGCTTTTTGGCTTAGATTTGGCTTGGCCGATTGGTATTTTCACCGGCTTGGCTGTGTTTGTGCCGTACTTGGGCTTTGGGCTGGGGCTCGTTTTGGCACTGTTGTCGGGTTTGTTGCAGTTTGCGTCTATCAAAGCCTTGGTCATGGTGGCCGTGGTCTACGGCGCAGGGCAGGTGGTAGAGAGCTTTTACCTGACGCCGCGTTTTGTGGGCGAGCGCATCGGCCTGCACCCTTTGGCCGTCATTTTTGCGCTGATGGCTTTTGGGCAATTGTTTGGTTTTGTGGGGGTTTTGGTCGCTTTGCCAGCCAGTGCCGTGCTGCTGGTGGCGATGCGCCGCGTGCAGGCTAATTACATGGCGAGCAAGCTGTATCAAGGTTGATTAAGGGTAAATCAAGATAGCTAAGGCTAAAACTGCGGTTTATTTCGTAAAATCGACGCTATGAAACAAATTGCACTTGATATTGGCCTGCACACAGGGCCGACGTTGACCAATTTTTTCGCGGGTTCTGCTGACGCCTCCAGCACCGCTAACACCGCCGCTTTGCAGCACCTCAATTTGTGGGCCAGCAGCCCCACGCGCTCACCCGTTCCGACCTATTTGTGGGGTGGCAGCTCCAGCGGGAAATCGCACCTGCTCAAAGCCGTGGCGCATGCCTTGCGCGAGCAGGGCGTGCATGTCGGCTGGTTAGATGCTTCCATTTTGACCCCACCCGCTTTTGACGACTCTTGGGCTGCCGTGCTGATGGACGACGTGCATTTGTACACCGCCCAGCAGCAGCACGCCGCCTTCAACTGGTTTGTCAACGCCATGACGCCCAGCACCGGTCAACAGCGCTGGGTGCTGGCAGCGGGGGAAACGCCACCCGCTGACCTCAAACTGCGCGAAGACCTGCGTACCCGTTTGGGCTGGGGCCACGTTTTTGCGCTGCAAGTGCTGTCTGAGCCCGAGCGCCGCGCTGTGCTGCGCAAAGAGGCCGATGCACGCGGCGTGTTCTTGAGCGACGAAGTGATGGACTTCATGCTCAACCGCTTCAGCCGCGACTTGGGTAGCCTGATGGAACTGCTGGATGCGATAGACGGCTACGCCTTGCAGTCGAAAAAATCAATCACTGTGCCATTGATCAAGGCGATGATGGATGCAGGGTAATGCTCGATTTTATATAAAAATTGGCCTCTATCCTTTGTATTTATTGCCTAAGTAGCTATAAAAATAATAGTAAATTTCTCTACAATTTCACATGCTAAATATCGCACTTTTCGACCTAGACCACACCCTCTTACCCCTAGATTCTGACTATTCATGGGGCGAATTCACCACCCAGATTGGTTGGACAGATCCGGTTGAATTTAAAAAACGCAACGATGAATTTTTTGCCCAATACAAGAAGGGTGAACTCAAAATCTCAGAATACGTGCGCTTTGCCACGCAGGCCATCAAAGACCAAGGCGCTGCAAAATCGATAGCTGCTCACGAACAATTCATGTCGGCTACCATCCAACCGGCTATCAAACAAGCCGCGACAGATTTAATCGCCAAGCACCGCACAGCAGGCGACCAACTCATAATCGTCACCGCCACCAACGAGTTCGTCACCCGCCCGATTGCTACCGCTTTGGGTATTGGTGAGTTGATTGCTGTTCAGTTGGAAAAAGACGAATCATTGGGTGGCACGGGCTGGATCACGGGTGAAATCAAAGGCGTTCCCTCAGCGCATGAAGGTAAAGTTACCCGTGTGGAGGCGTGGTTGGCGGCTAAAAACTTGAGCTGGCAAGACGTCCGCACCACGTTTTATACCGATTCCATCAATGACATTGCGCTGTTGGAGAAGGTGAATGTGCCCGTGGCTACCAATCCTGATGCGCGGTTAAGAGCGGTTGCCCTTGAGCGTGGATGGCAGATTTTGGAGTTATTTACCTAGTGCTTTAAGGGATAATCAGGGTTAAATAGGTAAATATGATTAAAAAATTCATCAACAAGCTACTCGGCAAGTCTGAAGACGGCTCTCCAGCGGTAAAAGCCAAAAAAACGAACTACGGCAAGCGCGAAGACATTGGCGTCGCCACGCATGGCATTGACAACAGTTTGGTGGACGACCGCGCGCGGGATGTGGTGCACGTCCTCAAAAACGCGGGTTTCGAGGCTTATATCGTCGGCGGTGCGGTGCGTGACCTGCTGGTCGGCTTGCGCCCCAAAGATTTCGACGTCGCCACCGACGCCACGCCCGAGCAAGTCAAGCACCTGTTCCGCCGCGCCTTCAT
>JBEGUP010000250.1:0-3448 GCA_041178825.1 Pseudomonadota bacterium
ACTTCGATATTGATTTTTGCCAAGATAAACGCGGTGAAGTCATTAAGTACGTTAAGCAAAAGTATGGCGCAGCGGCCGTGAGTCAAATCGCCACATTCGGCACATTGGGCGCTAAAGCAGTTGTGCGAGATGTTGGGCGCGTGATGGACATGTCCTATAACTATTGCGATGGCTTATCCAAACTAATCCCAGCAAACCCAACTGATCCATGGGATTTGACACGCACCCTCAAAGAAGAGCCGCAATTCAAGCAGCGCTATGAGAACGAAGGCGATGCCAAAGCGATTGTAGACATGAGCTTATCGCTAGAAGGTTTAACTCGCAACGTCGGTATGCACGCAGGGGGTGTGCTCATCGCGCCAGGAAAACTGACTGACTTTTGCCCGCTTTACTGCCAGCCTGGCAAACCCGACGATACGGTTTCGCAATACGACAAAGATGATGTCGAGGCCATTGGTTTAGTGAAGTTCGACTTTTTGGGCTTGAAAAACTTAACGACGATTGACTATGCCGTGCGCGATATTCAACGCATGAGCGCAGGACACAAAGACCCGAGTCATGCTACTTTGGCGCTTGAAGACATTCCGCTAGATGACCAAGCGGTTCTCAATATGTTCTCTAGCGGTAATACCGTTGCGGTGTTCCAATGTGAAGGCAGTGGCGCACGTAAGCTATGCATGGACATGGGCGCGGATAGTTTTGACGACGTCATTGCACTCATGGCGCTTAACCGTCCAGGCCCGCTAAACAGCGGCATGGTGGACGACTACATCGCCCGTAAAAAAGAGCAAGCCCGCACTGGCGAAGGTCGCGAAGCATGGTACGTACTGCCTCAGCTTGCCGACGTACTACGCCCCACTTACGGCGTGATGGTTTACCAAGAGCAAGTGATGCAAGTGGCTCAAGTCGTGGGTGGCTACACACTGGGCGGCGCAGACGTACTGCGCCGAATCATGGGTAAGAAAAAGAAAGAGGATTTGGAAGCTGAAATGCCCAAATTCTTAGAAGGCGCTGCCAAGCAAAATATTGATGCTGCCACAGCGCAGCGCTTGTTTGACTTGATGGCAAAGTTTGCCGATTATGGTTTTAATAAATCACACTCAGCTGCATATGGATTGATTTCTTACCATACGGCCTGGCTGAAATATTACTATCCAGCAGCTTACATGGCTGCTGCGATGACTCTGGACGCAGGCAATACCGACCAATTACAAGTGCTTGTAGACGACGCCCGTGCCCAAGGTTTAACGGTGTTGCCACCCTGCGTGAACGACAGCGTGCACCGTTTTCATCCTATTGATGCCAAGCGCATCCGTTATGGCCTAGGCGGCCTTAAAGGTGCAGGCGAAAACGCCGCTGTCGCAATCGCGGCTGAGCGCGAAGCCAATGGTCCATTCCTTGATTTATTGGATTTTTGCACGCGAGTCGACAAGCGCGCCGTGAATCGCCGTGCGGTTGAAGCACTCATCCGTTCTGGCGGATTTGATAGCCTAAACCCCAATCGCGCCAAGTTGCTTGCCAGTGTAGAAGCAGCCATGAGCGCGGCAGAAGCCGCCAGTGAATCGGCTGGGCAAAACGCCTTGTTCGGATTAGATGAAGCGCCAACGATGTCGCTACCGCATCTGGATGGCATACGCGATTGGACGTTGATAGAGCGTTTGCGAGAGGAAAAGGCTGCCATTGGCTACCACTTCAGCGGGCACTTGTTTGATGCCTACTCTACAACAGCACGTGCGCTAGGAACCACACCACTCAATGAGCTAAAGCCCAGTGGCGCAAAGAAAAGCGGTAAAGCGGACCCATGGGTTGCAGGCATTGTTCGTGCGGTTCGAATTCAAATCGGGAAAAAAGGCAAAATGGCCTATGTGACCTTGGATGACCGCACGGCCATTACCGAAATTGCCGTGTTTAGCGATAGCTTTAACACGGCACAATCATTGCTCACAGCCGATACTTTTTTGGCCATCAAGGTACGCATATTCCCCACCGACACAGGCGGCATGCGCATTAGCGCAGCTGAAGTCGTCAACGAGGACGGACTATGGGCTAAACGATGCGGTCATGTCAGCCTCAGGCTCATGCCCAATGCAGGTCGCGAGATATTTAACTTAATTAAATCTCATTTGGGTAACGATGGGGCCTCACTGGGTTTGCACTTACAGCAAGCGGGCAGCGCTGGTGAAGTCAATTTACAAAATGTTTACCTCAAAGCGAATGCCACCAGTATTGCCGAATTGCGTAACCACCCAGCCATTGAAAAACTTAGTTTTAGCATTGGTGATGCAAAATCAGCTCAAATGCAAAACGACGATTTCACGCCAGAAGAACCTGACCACTTTACTACCGACGAGACCATGAGCAGTAGCTACAGTGATAACGATATCCCTGCTTACGACGCGGAGTACGACTATGCTTAAGCGGCTGCTGAGCTACTTTGGCAATAAAACTTGGGTGCTTGGCTTTAGTATGCTGCTCACCATTGCTGCATCGGCTACCGAGGCCAGTTTGTTGTCGCAAATTCAACCTTTGATTGATAGCGTTTTTAGCAGTAAAAAGCCTCACTACATTTGGGTCATCCCAGCTATTTTGGTTACAGCGTTTGTGGTCCGTGGTTTGTTAACCTTTAGCAGTAATTACTTGAATCAATGGTTGATGCAAAACGCACTGGCTGCGCTGCGCAAGGACATGTTCAATCAATTACTGCATTTGCCAGATTCAACGTTTAAAAAAGAACGCTCGGCAAGCATGCTAGCTAAATTTACGACTGATGCTAACAATGCGCTTTCAAGTTTGACTGAATTGATGACTGTCACGGTTCGCGAAACAGCCTTAGTGCTATTCATCATGGCGTATTTGCTGTGGCTTAATTGGCAACTGACTTTGGTCGTCGCACTAACATTACCGATTGCCAGCTGGGTAGGTCGTCAATTTAGCAAGCGACTTACCTTGATTGCGCGCATGACGCAAGATAGCAACGTACAAATGATTGGCGCAGTCAAAGAAGCCGTTGCTGCGCAGCGCATGGTTAAAGTTCATGCCGCTTACGAGCACGAATCCAATCGATTCGGAATTCTAATTCAAAAGTTGCGTCGCCTGGGCATGAGAAGCACCGTTGCGACTGCTGCTACGGGACCAGTGACTCAAGTCATCGCTTCGATTGGATTTGCCATCGTTATTGCCCTAGCGATTTATCAAAGCCAGAACCCTAGCGTTGGCAAAGCGGTCACCGCTGGGGTATTTACTGCTTTAATTACCAACATGGTGAGCTTATTTCAACCGCTGAAAAATTTAGCCAATATCAGTGGCGCCTATGCTAGAACGAAAGCTGCGGCAAGTAGTGTTTTTGAATTTTTAGATCAAACCGACGAACGCCAAAGCGCGGGCACTGAACCTATGCCCGCAGGGCCATCCAATATTGCGGTTGAAAACCTCAGCCTGTTTTATCCAG
>JBEGUP010000251.1:0-3773 GCA_041178825.1 Pseudomonadota bacterium
GCTCACTCGAAGAAATTGTCATGGCGGTGAAAACGCGCAAAGACTATTTCAATTTAGAGATGAATATCGACCCGATTCACATCGTTGCCGCTAGCCGTATGGTCAGCCAAACGACAGGTTTTGTGGTGCAGCCTAACAAAGCGGTGGTCGGTGCGAACGCCTTCGCGCATGCCAGTGGCATTCACCAAGATGGCGTACTCAAAGCGCGTGACACTTACGAAATCATGCGTGCGGAAGATGTGGGCTGGTCTGCCAATAAGATTGTTTTGGGTAAATTGAGTGGTCGTAACGCCTTCAAACAACGCTTGCAAGATTTGGGCGTGCAGTTAGAGTCAGAAACTGAAATCAACACTGCTTTTGCTAAATTCAAAGAATTGGCTGACCGCAAGAGCGACATTTTTGACGAAGATATTTTGGCATTGGTCAGTGATGAAAGCGTGAGTGATGCCGTTGAGCAATACGTTTTTGTGTCACTCTCTCAACACTCTGAAACAGGTGAACGCCCGCAGGCAAACATCGTTTTCACGGCCAATGGCAAAGAATACAAAGGTTCATCGGACGGTAACGGCCCCGTGGATGCCTCCCTCAAAGCTATCGAATCACACGTCAAAAGCGGTGCGGAGATGGTGCTCTATTCTGTGAACGCCATAAGCGGTTCAACAGAGAGCCAGGGTGAAGTCACGGTGCGCTTGCAAAACAGTGGCCGCGTGGTCAATGGTGTGGGCTCGGACCCCGATATTGTGGTCGCTTCTGCCAAAGCCTATTTAAGTGCTCTCAACAAGTTGCAAAGTAAAGCTGACCGAGTTGCTGCACAAGGCTAGGGTTATTACTTATAATTTATTTTGTGAGTTAACAATATTTCGCAAGTGATTGATCTTGCGAAGTATTTTTAATTGTGTACACTCCATGCATACCTTATTTTGCAGGGAGACAACCGCAATGGCTTCTGCTCTGATTTTTGGCTTTGGAATTACTTTGAAACATATTTTTAAACTGATGTGGCAAGCAGTCTTGTTCATCTCTTTGCTTTTGGCATTCAGCTACCCACTCGTCAGCACAGCTAAAACTAGTCAAGCTATTGCAAATAAACATGTTGCGTCTAAGTCCGTAAAAGTTGTTGCGAAATCAGGCGCTAAGTCGATTAAAACAAGAAATACCGTTGTCGCCTCAAGCCGTGGCAAAGTCAACAGCAAGATGGTTGTTCACGTTCGTGGAGCTGGTGTTAAAGCTGTCGTTGTGAATCAGCGCATACTGCAAGATTCGCGTGGTCGTCCTCTCAAAGGTAAAGCTTTAATAGCAGCACGAAGAAAAGCTGTCGTATTAGCGGCCATGCCCATTGTTCCTCCTAGGCAATCTTTCGGGGAAATGGCTGGTTTGCACACTGAGCGTGATGAATTGGATTTGAAATCTGGTGTTGCCTTGGTGGTTGATCAAGACACCAATGAAGTCTTGTTTAATAAAAATGGCACCACTGTGCTGCCGATTGCATCGCTAACTAAGTTGATGACCGGTTTAGTCATCTCAGAAGCGCGTTTGCCAATGAGTGAGCCAGTCACGATCACGCAAGATGATGTGGATACCGAAAAAGGTAGCCGTTCACGCTTAACCGTTGGAACGACATTGACACGAGCTGAAATGCTGCATTTGGCGCTGATGTCTAGCGAAAACCGAGCCGCTAATGCGCTAGGGCGTACGTACCCAGGTGGGTTGCAGGAATTCGTACGGTTGATGAACACCAAAGCCAAGCAGTTGGGCATGCGTGCGACGCGTTATGTGGAGCCAACCGGTTTATCTAGTCAAAACCAATCTAGTGCTCAAGATTTAGCGATTTTGGTGAACGCGGCGTACAAAGACCAAGCTGTACGCGAATACTCCACATCACCTGGCTATGAAGTGGCTGTTGGCGCGCGCACTTTGCAATACAACACCACCAACCGCTTGGTTAAGAACCCAGAGTGGGAAATTGGTTTGCAAAAAACAGGGTTTATTTCAGAAGCGGGTCAGTGCTTGGTGATGCAAACCAAAATTGCGGGTCGCAAGCTCATCATGGTGTTTTTAGATTCAGCTGGTAAATACAGCCGCTTGGGTGACGCAGAGCGCGTGCGCCGTTGGGTTGAGTCAAATGCGCCAGCTATGCCAGCGGCTACGCTGCAAAAGCAGGGCTAACTAGCCCTTTTAACTTGACTCTTTCAATTTAGCCCTTGTAGCCCAGCGCTGTAGAAATCTCGGCAGCGGTTGATTGCAGCTTTGCCAACCAAGCTTCATCTAATCTGTCCGCAGGTGCTGAAATAGACAAACCAGCAACCAATTTGCTCTGGTCGTCATACACGCCAGCCGCCATGCAGCGCACACCCATCTCAAGTTCTTCATTATCCCTAGCCGTGCCATATTGACGCACACGTGAAAGCTCACGCTCTAAGGCGGTTAAATCAGTCAAACTTGTTTTGGTGTGTCCTGTTAACCCCGTACGAGCTGCATAAGCCCGCACTTTGAGTGCATCGTCCACAGCCAAAAACAATTTGCCTACAGACGTTAAATGCAGCGGCGCACGACCACCAATGGCGCGCACCACCTGCATGCCTGAGCGTTCACTGTACGCACGCTCGATGTAAACAATCTCATCACCTTGGCGCATGGACAAATTGACCGGCTGCTGGATCAGCTTGTGCAGCTCACGCATGGGTGACAGTGCCGCATCGCGTACATCCAAACGGCTTTTGACCGCATTTCCCAGCTCCAAAAGACGCATACCCAGGCGGTAGCTACCAGCTTCAGGGCGATCCACGTAGCGACCTAAGGTGAGGTCATTCAAAATCCTGTGCGTGGTGGATGGGTGCAAACCCGTTTTTTGGCTGATTTCTTTGAGCGACATCGCCTCGTCACGCTCAGCCAAAACATCTATCAAGGTAAACATGCGTTCCAGTACCTGAATGGTTGGCGTAGCAGTTGGTAAATTTTTTGGTGTTTTGTCTATTTTGGGCATGGTTAATTTTACCATGTGAAATAGAGGGGCTAAAAACGCTAGGGTTTAGCCTAGCCTCCATACGCCTTGTTGCAGGGTTTCATTGGGTGAAAACCGCATTTTGTAGCGCATTTTCGCGCTTTGCTCAATCCAATAGCCCAAATAAACATGTGGCAATCCCAGCTTTTGCGCTTGCTCAATTTGCCACAACACACAAAATGTGCCGTAACTGGCATGCGCATCGGGCTCGTAAAAGGTGTAAACCGCCGAAATGCCATCGTTCAGCACATCCACAATGCTGACCATTTTTAATCCACCAACCGAACCATCTGGCAAGGTTGCACGAAACTCAATCAAACGCGTGTTCACACGGCTTTGCAGTAAAAACTGTGTGTATTGGTCAATGCTGTCTTGGTCCATGCCACCACCCGCATGGCGCGAGGCTTGGTAGCGCAAATACATGAGCGCTTTTGGCTGCGCGACGGCGTAAACTCATTTACCAATACTCGCAGCGGCACGCAAGCTTGACAGCCATCACACTGTGGGCGGTAGGTAAACATGCCACTGCGCCTGAAACCTTGGGTCACCAGCTCAGAATACGCATCATTGCGAATCAAATAACTCGGCGTCGCCACCTGAGAGCGGGCCTGCCTGTTGTCCAAGTAACTGCATGGGTATTCCGCCGTTGCATAAAACTGCAGCGTTTGCGGGGGCAGGTCTTTGAGTTGTGACATGATGCTTGAGTGGCTTAGCTTACAACAACTGTTGCCAAAGCTGTGGCGTAAATTGCCACACGGGCATCAATTGGTTC
>JBEGUP010000252.1:0-3409 GCA_041178825.1 Pseudomonadota bacterium
CTCGTTAAACAGTTCCGCGCTGTTCTTAGGCGGTAACACACCCAAATGCCGATACGCCGCCAGTGTGGCAATCCGTCCACGCGGCGTGCGCTGCAAGTAACCTTGCTGAATCAAATATGGCTCAATCACGTCTTCAATCGTGTCGCGCTCTTCACCAATGCTGGCGGCGATGTTGTCCAGCCCCACCGGCCCGCCGTCAAATCTGTGAATCACCGCTTCCAGCATCTTGCGATCCATGATGTCCAAGCCTTGTGGGTCCACATCCAGCATGGCGAGGGCTTTGTTTGCAATTTCTAGCGTGATGCGCCCTTTGCCTTTAACGTCCGCATAATCGCGCACACGGCGCAGCAGGCGGTTAGCAATACGCGGTGTGCCGCGCGAGCGCCGCGCAATCTCAAAACCACCTTCTTCGTCTGCAGGCACGTTGAGCAACGCAGCACTGCGTTTGACAATCTTTGCAAGTTCTTGCGACGTGTAAAACTCCAGCCGCGAGACAATGCCAAAGCGGTCACGCAGCGGGTTGGTTAGCATACCTGCCCGCGTCGTCGCACCTACCAGCGTAAAAGGCTGCAAATCCAGCTTGATAGACCGTGCCGATGGCCCTTCACCAATCATGATGTCGATTTGAAAGTCTTCCAGCGCAGGGTACAAAATCTCTTCCACCACGGGGCTCAGGCGGTGAATTTCGTCGATGAACAGCACATCGTTCTTTTCTAAATTGGTCAGCAGCGCCGCCAAATCTTTCGGCTTTTCAAGCACCGGCCCACTGGTTTGACGTAAATTAACACCCAATTCGTGCGCAATGATGTGCGATAGCGTGGTTTTACCCAAGCCTGGAGGGCCGAACAACAGCACATGGTCCATTGCTTCGCTGCGCATTTTGGCCGCTCCAATAAAAATCTCTAGTTGTTCGCGTACTTTACTTTGCCCCACATATTCGTCAAAAAGCTTAGGGCGCAAAGCGCGTTCAACGGCTTCTTCGTTGGGCGAAGCAGCAGCGGCAGACATCACCCGTTTGTCAGGCGGCGGCAGGCCGAAATCGTCGGTTTGGATGCTCATTGGTTGTTCACTTATTTAGCTAAAGCCCGCAGCGCCAATTTAATGCCATCACTCACGCTCACATCCTGCGGCAACGCTTTCAGCGCCAAGGCAGCTTCTTTGTCGCTGTAACCCAGTGCCACCAGTGCCTGCAAAATGTCAATTTGTGCATCGCTACCCGCATGCGTCGGCATGCCAATATCCGCGCCCATTTTGCCTTTGAGCTCCAGCAGTAGGCGTTCAGCCGTCTTTTTGCCAATACCGGGTACTTTGATCAATCTGCCGGCTTCTTGCAAGGTGATGGCTTGTGCCAACTCGCCCACACTCATGCCCGACAGCACGGACAGCGCGGTGCGGGCACCCACGCCCGAAATTTTGATGAGCTGGCGAAAAGCCGAGCGCTCTTGCGCAGTTTGAAAGCCAAACAAGATTTGAGCGTCTTCGCGCACCACAAAATGCGTGAGCAGCGTGACTTGTTCGCCCAATGACGGCAGGTTATAAAACGTGCTCATGGGCACATCCACCTCGTAGCCCACGCCGTGACAATCGATGACGATTTGCGGTGGGTTTTTGTCGCACAGCGTGCCGGTTAATTTGCCAATCATGCGGGTTTGTTGTCTTTTTATGGATTTGTGAAGGGAATAGCCGTATTCGTGTAAATTAGAACACTAACTTACCTCATTACTCTGATTATTCCCTAGGATTATCAACTTGATTCTGCGCCACACCTTTTCTCCGCCCAACAACACCCGCACCGGCCATTTGTGCGGCCCGTTAGACGTGCATTTGCGAACTATTGAAGCTGAGCTTGGTGTCAGCATCGCGCACCGGCATGAGCAGTTCAAAATCGACGGCACCAAGGCAAAAGTCACATTGGCGCTGGAAATGCTACAAGCGTTGTACGAGATGGCAGACAAACCAATTGCAACGGACATCGTGCAAATCATGCTCGCTGGTGACCCAGATTTGGTTAAAACCGGCAAAAAAGAGCACGGATTGGTGACAAAGCGACTTGATTTGCAAGCCAGAACACCCAACCAGCAAACCTATTTAGACAACATTGCCAGCCACGACATCACGCTGGGCATTGGCCCCGCCGGTACAGGCAAGACCTATTTGGCGGTGGCCAGCGCGGTGGATGCGCTGGAGCGCAGTGCCGTTCAACGCATCGTTTTGACGCGCCCTGCCGTCGAAGCGGGTGAGCGTTTGGGCTACTTGCCAGGTGATTTGACGCAAAAAATCGACCCTTACCTACGCCCCTTGTATGACGCTTTGTACGAGCTGATGGGTTTTGACAAGGTACAAAAAGCCTTTGAGCGGCAACAATTAGAAGTCGCACCACTGGCATTCATGCGCGGCCGCACGCTGAACAACGCCTTCATCATCTTGGACGAAGCGCAAAACACCACGGCTGAGCAGATGAAAATGTTTTTAACCCGCATAGGTTTTGGCTCCAAAGCGGTGATTACTGGCGACGTCAGCCAGATTGATTTGCCTAAAACGCAGCTCAGCGGTTTGGTCGATGCCGAGAAGGTGTTGAAGAAGGTACAAGGCATTGCAATTTCAAGATTCACCAGCGCCGATGTGGTGCGCCACCCGCTGGTTGCGCGAATTGTGGATGCGTATGATGCTAAAAAAGCCGTAAAATAAGCCCCTAAAGCTATATATTTTATAGCTGCTTAGGCAGTAAATACGCTGGCCACAAGCAAAAATACCCATAAATAGCCTAAAATAACCCCAAAATTACCTAAAAATGGCTATCGACTTAACATTTTCTCTGCAATTTGCTAAATTTGACGATGTTGCACGCCACCGCGACGCCTTGCCGCGCCATGCTGTGACCAAATACCTCAAGCATGCACTCTTAGCAGACGTGGAATCCGCTGAAATCACGGTGCGCATTGTCGATGCCGAAGAGGGTCAGGCGCTGAATGCTAGCTACCGCAAGAAGGATTACGCCACCAATGTGTTGACGTTTGACTACAGCCAAGCGCCACATGTGGCAGCAGATTTGGTGCTGTGCGCTCCTGTTATTGCGAAAGAGTCCAAAGAGAACAAAAAGACCTTGGCAGCTCACTACGCCCATTTGCTGGTGCACGGCGCACTGCATGCCCAAGGTTTTGACCACGAAACCAGCGACGCCGACGCTGACGCCATGGAAACTTTAGAAATTCAAATTTTGGCGGATATGGGTATTGCTAACCCCTATAAAGCTAAATCCAAAGCTAAAACCACGAATTAAAAGCTATACACCGCACCGACAAATGCGGATGGCTGCGTCTTTTTCTTCGCAATCGGGCTGTTGGCGGCATCGCCCATCAAGCGCTGCATTGAAAGGCTAGAGATGATGTAAATCTCACGAGAAATGGGG
>JBEGUP010000253.1:0-3629 GCA_041178825.1 Pseudomonadota bacterium
CCAGGATTGCTCCCGTGCTGCCGTTCGACTTGCATGTGTAAGGCATGCCGCCAGCGTTCAATCTGAGCCAGGATCAAACTCTATAGTTCGATCTTGAATGTTTTACTTGATTTCTCAAGTTACTCATAAATTGGAATCGACGTGATTGTCTTTGACGACTTTCACATCTTTTTTACTTCATGAGTGTTTGTAAGCCAATTAAGACTTAGTTCCGAAGAACTTGGCAATCGCCTTCAAACACCCACGCTTATCGGCTGTATATTTTTAATGATCTTTACTAAACCCACGCTTATCGGCTGTATATTTTTAATGATCTTTACTAAAAACATTTACTGTTTTTAGTAAGCTTGCTGTGATCAGCTGAGCCTCGAATTATAGCATGATTTTTTAACTTCATGCAACAGAAAAATTTCTTTTTCTTATCTGCCAGCTTGACAAAACCGTTTGGCTTATCGCGTTTAGCAGAGCCTCGAATTATATACCGAATTTTTAACTTCAGTCAACAATTTGAGAATTGTTTTCCGTATTAAAACTTGCTTTCATCACAATTAAGTGTTGGCAGCTTGTCTTAGCGCGGTCTTCGATTGTACATCGGGTTTTCCATTAGGTGCAAGTATTTATGCAACTATTTTTACGTTTTGTTCAATAATTCGTAAAAACACTCTTTACAACCGTGATTACACCAGAGGCAAGCTACGAGAACGCTTTTGCGTCAACGTAGACAGCGCATTGGCTACCGCCGGTGCCAATGGCGGTACGCCTGGCTCACCTACGCCAGCGGGTGCACGTTGACTTGGCACGATATGCACCTCCACCACTGGCGATTGCGCCATCTTGACCATAGGGTAGTTGGGGAAGTTGCTTTGTTGCACCAATCCTTCTTGTATGTCGATCTTTCCATACAACGCCGCAGACAATGCAAACACCACTGAACTCTGCATTTGCTGCTTCACCGTATCAGGATTGACCACTGTACCGCAATCAACAGCACAAACAACCCTGTGAACTCGCGGTTTACCGTTTTCTATCGACACTTCCGCCACTTGCGCCACGATAGAACCAAAAGACTCGTGCAGCGCCACGCCACGAGCACGCCCAGCAGTCAAAGTGCTGCCCCAATTGGCTTTAGAAGCGGCTAAGTCGAGCACCGCCAGATAACGTGGCGCTTCTTTTAGTAATTGACGCCGAAACTCAACAGGATCTTGCTTAGCATCATTCGCCAATTCGTCAATGAAACTCTCTGAAAAGAACGCATTGTGTGAATGCCCAACCGAGCGCCAAAAACCCACCGGCACATCCATGCGTGTTGCCACATGCGACATATGTTGATTTGCTACCCCGTATGGCAGATCAAACAAACCTTCATTGGTAGTCTTATCCGGTGTATCAATAGGCGCAGCAAAGCCTACACGCGCCATGACGCGAGGGCTGATGGCGTCACCCGCTGATTTGATGCGCAAGGTGCTGACAACACCTTTAGCATCCACAACCGCGCTCAACTTCGCGACGTGCATGGGTCGATAAAAATCGTGCGTCATATCTTCTTCGCGCGGCCAAACCAATTGCACCGGCCTGCCACCGCAATCCATCGCCACCCGCACAGCTTGGGCGACAAAGTCTGACTCCAAACGGCGCCCAAAGCCCCCGCCCAGCATAGTGACATGAATTGTCACATCCTCCGTCGCAACACCTGCCACCTTAGCGGCAACCATACGCGCAAACTGGGGTACCTGCGTCGGCACCCAAATCGTCACCTTGCCAGCCTTGACTTGCGCTGTACAGTTCATGGGCTCCATAGTCGCGTGGGCTAAATAGGGAGCGATATAGGTGCTTTCAATTACCCTCTTTCCCGCAGATTTACCATTCTCAGACGCAGCAATCGTCAACTCTGCCTGCGCATCCCCACGGCTGTAAAACGCAAAACCAGCTTGCTCTGGGTCGTTCACCGCAGCCAACAGCTTGCTTTGAATATCCGCTGAATCCAGCCCACCCAATGGCCGCTGTTGCCAAGTTGCATCAACCGCCAATGCGCCCTGCCTAGCATGCCAAGACGTTTTCCCCACCACCGCAAAGCCAACCGTTGAGCCCGCATAAGGCGGCAACAACACCAAACGCTCCACACCAGGCATCGCCAAAGCGGCATTGGACTGAATAACACCCGTGCCGCCGCCTAGCATCGGGCACATGCGAATACTAGCAAACAGCATGTCGGGCAAGCGCACGTCCATGCCAAACTGGGCGGTACCATCTACTTTGGACAGGATATCCGTACGCGGCGCGTTTGTGCCTATCAATTTCCAGTCTGCACGAGGTTTTAGCTTCACCTCGCCCGGCGGTGTTGCCGCTGCGAACTTGGCAAACGTCTTATAAGGCGCTGATTTGCCAGAGGCATGCGAAACAACACCGTCTTTCACGGTTAACTCATCCACAGGCAGCTTCCACTGCAAGGAAGCTGCGCCTAACAAAGAACCCCGCGCCGTAGCAGCAGCCAATCGCAGCGGCTCCCAAGCATCCGCCACACTGGACGAGCCACCCGTTGCGTTGACACCCAATTCCCGCGCCAATTTACCCACCACCCACTCGCCCACTTTGACTTTGGTAGCCTTGTGCTCATCCTCTTTCTCGGTTGGATGGAAAGGCAAAGACGCGACCAGCATGGACACATTGCCGTAAATCGTGTCCGAGCCTGCTTGCTCCAGCCGCATCGCACTCAGCGGCACATCCAGCTCTTCGGCAACCAGCATGGACAGCGCCGTATGGATGCCCTGTCCCATCTCACTGCGCGGCATGGCCAGCACCACCGTGCCGTCAGCGGCGATTTTGATCCAACCGTTAAGCGCGACATCACCCTCTTTGGGCAACATCAAGGCTTTAGAGCCCAAACGTGACCGCGCCGGCATCACACCCCAGCCCACAATAAGCGCACTGGTAGCGCCCAAAGCGCTCAAAATCAGCGTGCGGCGCTTCATTTTGCTTCTCCTGCAGCACGGTGAATCGCCGCCCGCACCCGCTGATACGTCCCACAGCGGCAAATATTGCTCATCGCTTCGTCAATCTGCACATCAGTCGGCTTTGGTGTTTTCTCAAGCAACGCCGCTGCGGCCATCAACATCCCGCTTTGGCAATAGCCACACTGCGGCACTTGCTCGGCTATCCACGCCTGCTGCAGTGCATGTGGCTTCTCTACCGTACCCAAAGACTCAATCGTTTGGATTTTCTTTCCCACGACGGTAGACACAGGCGTCACACACGACCGCACCGCCTGCCCATCCACCCTCACCGTGCAAGCCCCGCAAGCCGCGACGCCGCAGCTGTATTTGGTCCCCGTCAGGTTGAACACGTCCCGCAGCGCCCACAAAAGCGGCATCGTCGGGTCGATTTCTGCCATCAAGGCTTTGCCATTTATTTGAAGTTCCATCTGGGTCGTTAGCTTTCAAAAAGATATTTTGCGTCGATTTAACACTATATCAACTAGCCATTTTTAAGGGTAAGCCCCAATGAAGGACAATCTAGGGTTATTCCTCTGATTTTCATCCTGCTTTTTTTCGCTTTTTAGAACGATATTCACACATGGCTTTGATTACTCTTATAGACGCACAACTCGCTTATGGCCATGTTGCGCTGCTGGA
>JBEGUP010000254.1:0-3384 GCA_041178825.1 Pseudomonadota bacterium
CCGCTTTGTGTCATCAACCACGGGATGCACGCCGCACCTTGAATCAAATCGTCATAGGCCGGAAAATCAGAGTAAGGGCCACCTTCTGAGTAGCCGTAAGCGCCGCAATAAATCAACTTTGGATTGATTTTTTGCAAAACCTCATAACTCAGTCCAAGGCGCGCCATAGAACCCGGACGAATATTGAAGGTCAGCACATCGGCGGTTTCACACAGTTTCAACAAAGCCGCATGATCTTGCGGCTTTTTCAAATCTAAAACGATGGATCGCTTGTTGCGATTTGCATTGATAAAAATATGACCCATGCCTGGGTGTTGCATGGGCCCCGCGTGACGCATGATATCGCCACTGGGCGGCTCGATTTTGATGACATCAGCGCCGTAGTCACCCAATATCTGCGTGGCATACGGGCCTAGAACCACGCCCGTTAGGTCTACGATGCGGTAGCCGCTCAAAGCCCCCTGATTAGCACCTGTCATACTCAAAAATTATTCCGGTGTTATTCCAGCCAATTTCACCCAGCCAGACCACTTCTTGATTTCAGCATCAATCGTGCGAGCCAAAGCTGCGCTGTCTTGCACATCCAAATCAATTCCAGCATTCGCCAGCTTTTCTTTGACTTCTGGCTTAGCCAACACTGCTCGCAATGTTTCGCCCAACTTCTTGGCATCCGCTGCAGGAATATTCGCAGGTGCCATCAATGCAAACCAAGCGCTGACCTCGTAGCCTTTGACCGTGTCGCCAATCGGTGCAATATTCGGCGCTTTACCTGCGCGCTTAGCTGTCGTCACGCCCAAACCTTTGAGCTTGCCACCGTTGATTTGCGTCATGGCGTTACCCACATCGGCAAACGCAAACTGCAACTGTCCACCCAGTAAATCCACCAACGCGGGTGGAATGCCTTTGTACGGCACGCCCAAAGCTTCAAACCCACCTAACTGAGCCACCAGAGCGCCAGACACCAATGAGCCAGATGAGCCGTGGCCATAGGCCAATTTGTTAGCCTTGGCATGAGCGACAAACTCTTTCATATCCTTCGCTGGAAACTCAGGCTTCACCATCAAAATAAAACCCGTGCTGCCAATCATGCCAATCGGCGTGAAATCTTTCACTGGGTCATACGGCAGCTTTTTGTACAAACTCACATTAGCCGCTTGCGTGGTGCTGGTCGTCACCAACAATGTGTACGGGTCACCCACAGCCGTCTTCACCGAATCCGCACCCGGAATACCGTTCGCCCCCGCTTTGTTTTCCACCGCAATTGGTTGCCCCAAAGCATCACTCATCGCCTGCGCGACCACGCGGCCTACGGTGTCGGTCGCGCTGCCTGCTGGGAATGGCACGACAAATTTGAGTGGTTTTGTGGGAAAAGTTTGTGCTAATGCGCTAGCAGCGCTTAAAGCCAATACTCCAGCAATGCAACTGGTTGCAAGTAGTTTGAAAGTGGTTTTCATGGGTGTCTCCTTTTGTTTAACTATTAACTCTCAATCAGATTATGACTTCATCAACGCCTCAATCTCATCAGCCTTCACCGGCACCCCACGACTGATCAACTCACACCCGCCCTCATTCACAATCGCGTCGTCCTCAATGCGGATGCCGATGTTGTGAAACTGCTCAGGCACGCCGGCTGCAGGGCGTACATAGATGCCGGGTTCTAGGGTTAAGACCATACCGGGGCGCAGGATGCGGCTGGGGCGGTTGGTGATGACTTCGCCGCTCAATGGGTCTTTGCGTTCTGTCGTTTGACCCAGCTCTGACGGCTCGTTATAGCCGCCGCAATCATGCACATCCATACCCAACCAGTGGCTGGTGCGGTGCATGTAGAAGGGGAAGTAGGCGCGTCTTTCGATCACGTCCTCTAGACTGCCAACCTTGTTTTTATCGAGTAGCCCCACATCCAACATGCCTTGCGCCAAAACTTTGACTGCGGTTTCATGCGGGTCGATGAATCTTGCTCCTGATTTGGTAGCTGCTACGGCAGCATCTTGGCTGGCTAGGACGATATCGTATAGCGTACGCTGTGGCCCTGTGAACTTGCCATTGGCGGGAAATGTGCGGGTGATGTCGCTGGCGTAGCCGTCGAGCTCGCAGCCTGCGTCTATCAACACCAAGTCGCCGTTTTTGACTTGGGCAGCATCAGCGCGGTAGTGCAGCACGCAAGCATTTGCACCTGCGGCAACGATGGCGCTGTAAGCAGAATATTGCGAGCCCTGCTGGCGGAATTCGTGCAGCAGCTCGGCATCTAGGTGGTATTCGCGCACGTCTTTGCCTTCGCGCAGCATCCGAGCACTTGTTTGCATGGCGCGGATGTGGCCTGCCGCGCTGATCTGCGCGGCGCGGCGCATCGTCGCTTGCTCTGACGCGTCTTTGAACAGGCGCATCTCGTCCAGCACGGCGCAAGCGTCGCGCTGGGTTTCGGGGCACAAAGCACCAAAGCGCACGCGAGCGCGAACTTTGCTGAGCCAGCCATCGACCTGCGTTTCCAAGCCAGGATAGGTTGCAAAGGGATAATAGACAGCAGATTTGTTTTCTAGCAATTTCGGCAACAAAGCGTCTAATTCAGCGCTGGAATAAGCAGCATCCACACCCAAAGCCGCTGGCGCTGCCGTGGGCCCGAGCCTAAAACCGTCCCAAATCTCGCGCTCCATGTCTTTAGGGGCGCAAAACAAGGTTGATTTACTGTGACCGGTGATGACCAACGTTGCGTTTGGCTCAGTAAAACCCGTTAAATAGTGGAAATAGCTGTCAAAACGGTACAAAAAATCGCTGTCGCGGTTGCGCTGGCGCTCTGGCGAAGTTGGGATGATGGCGATGCCGTCGGCACCTAATGTGGCTGCAAAACGGGCGCGACGGGCTGCATAAATTGCGTTTGTAACTGTTGTCATATATTCACTTTAACTGTTTATTCCGCGTCCAAACCGTTCATGTCTAGGCGTCGAGCCGTAGGCAGTGCTAAGGCACGACAAGGCGAGACAACGACGACAGGGGCGGTTTGGGCGTGGAATTGATTTGCGCCAGACGCTCAGGCGTGCCTACATCTGTCCAAGTGCCAGTGTACAACTCACCGCTGACTTGCTGTGCGGCAATGGCTTTTCTAAGCAACGGCGCCAGAGCAGCTTTGACGCCTTCAGGATTGCCCGCAGGAATATCGCAATAAGGCAATGAAAACAAGGACTTGCGGTACAGAGCGATGGTGCTGAAGGTGAATTTCTCCGTAGCATCATTCACCACCAAACCGTCCGCCTGCAGCCCAAAATCGCCTTTGATGTTGTGCTCGGGGTTCAGCACTAGCCGAATATGCGACAACTTGTCATTGGATTTTTATGTATATAACTCTTCTTTAGTAAAGTCAATTTGTGGTTTGTAGTATTCAGTTTCATT